>NZ_JAUBQQ010000007.1:0-160579 GCF_036701335.1 Microcoleus sp. Pol12B5
TTTATCTTGCACTTTATTCTCGATTGCGCGCTCGAAACCCAGGGCACGCAATATGCGCTCGATTATTCAGCAAGCCCTAACTATGAACTCAACCTTTCAGAATGACTTTTGCAAGAGGTCTAAAATACGTACCCAGCAACAGGGCGATGACACCGCTGAAGACTTCATGTTCTTGCGAAACTGCCAAGATTCATACCTCACATTTGAAATAAAAAAGTCGGAGGCCGGGGGAGTCAGAAAATTCCTGCTCGATTAGCTTGAATTGTTGCTAATCAATCCCGGAGTGAATTAGGCGCTGGTCTTTTGGTTTGTCTAAGGTTGCTGTCATGGCACGACCTCGTTTAACTATTTTATAGTAATTTGAATTCGCCCAACTTTGGAATCACATTGGTATGGTGCGTCTGACACAAAAAAATTGTTTAAATCGAAACGATAGATTTCTGACGCACCATACAAGTGGATTTAACTATTATATTATCCTTGAAATGTGGCAACCGAAACCCGATCGCGCCCTGCTTCTTTAGCCCGATAAAGCGACTCATCGGCCATCGCAATTAGCTCCCCCGGCTGCGATCTCGCCCCTGGAATGCAGCAAGCTACACCCAAACTCAGCGTCACATATTCGCTGACAGCAGACTTAGCATGAGGTATTTGCAAACCTCGCACCTGTCGTGCGATCATTTCAGCTACGCAAGTCGCACCTTCAATATCCGTATTCGGCAAAACTACTACAAATTCCTCTCCACCGTAACGCGCCACTAAATCTGCCGCTCGCTTTACCGACTGCTGGATCACCGTCGCCACTTGCCGCAAACATTCATCCCCCGCTTGGTGACCATAAGTGTCGTTGTAAAGTTTGAAATAATCAATGTCGCACATAATCAAAGACAGCGGTGCTTCTTCCCTTGCCAAACGCCGCCATTCCGTATCGAGGTATTCATTAAAAGAGTGGCGGTTTCTTACCTCAGTCAAACTGTCGTAATTTGCCAAATACTGCAAGGCTCGATTCACTGTTTCTAACTGCTGTTTCTGCTGCTGCAACTGACGGTTGAGTTCCGCCAACTGCTGTTCGGCTGAGTGCGATCGCAACAAATTTCTCACCCTAGCGAGCAATTCCCTCTCGTCAAAAGGCTTTGAAATATAATCGTCAGCACCTGCATCCAAACTTTCGATTCGAGCTTCCATCCCCGATCGCGCTGTCAAAAAGATTACCGGAGTAGATTTCAATTCTGGCGTGTTCCGAATCTCCTTGAGCAAATCGAGTCCGTTTTGCCGGGGCATGATTTGGTCGCTAACAATCAAATTTGGCTGCAAACTTTTGGCTTTTTCTAAACCTTCAACGCCGTCCATCGCCACAGCGACTCGATAGTACGGAGTTAATAAAGTTTGGAGGTAAGCCAGCAGAAAATTGTTGTCTTCTACTACCAGCAACAAAGGTAATTCTCTACTGTCACTTGTTAATTGTTCCAGATAATTTTTGTCGTCAAAACTGTTAGGTTCCGGCAGCGTGGCCTGGGGTGTGGCCGCCCGGATATTTCCCGAACCCCACTCTCCGGAGCCGAATTCAGTCAGTCCAGCCAATTGGGCGATCGCACTCACCAACTGATTCGCTTCCACCGGCTTCGACAAATGCCTCTGAAACCCCGCCTCCAGCGCTTCGGCCGAATCTTCTTCCTCAATCCCTCCCGTCAGCGCCACGGCCGGCAGCAGTTCCCTGTGCTCGGACATTTCCATTGCTCTGATGCGGCGGATTAAATCGCAGCCGTCGGCTCCCGATACCGTCATATCGCTGACCAACACGTCGGGGCGCGACTGTTGCAACTCCGCCATCGCTTCGGCGGCGCTACCCACCGCTGTTACCTTGGCTCCAAATGCTTCGAGGCCAGTTTTGAGAAATTGCCGGATCTCGGCGCTACTTTCCACCACCAGGACTTGCTTTCCCGCTAGGGGTTTGGAAACCGATCCGGGTCTGCTTTCCCTTTGGGCGATCGCAGCAGTGCGATCGCCGGGTGCATTTTTGTTGGCAATCGGTAGTAGCACCCCAAAGGTCGCCCCCTGACCGATACCGGGACTCGAAGCCCAAACACTTCCCCCGTGCAGTTCCACCAACTGCTGCACAATTGAGAGCCCCAGCCCCAGCCGATTTTGTTCCTTGGTCTGGAAGTTATCTGCGGGGCGGAAGTAGTCAAAAATGTGCGGCAGAAATTTCGGATCGATGCCGCAACCGCTGTCGCTGACCTGAATCAAGACGCCCGACTCAGTAGGCTCGATTCGCACTTGAATTGGGTATGGTGTCGCTTCTGGGGTGAATTTTATGGCGTTTGCAAGGAGGTTCCAGACTACTTGCTGCAAGCGTTCTGCATCTGCCAAAACAGGGCTGATGGTGGGGTCGAAATGTTTTTCTACGCGGAGGTTTTTGGCATCGGCGGCGGGACGGAGGGTGTCAATCGCAGATTCTATGATAGACGGGAGGTGAACTTGGCCGATGTTCAGGCACATTTTCCCTCGCAGCAACCGCGAGAGGTCGAGGAGATTGTCTATTTGTCGGTTTTGTAATTTGGCGTTGCGCTCGATGATTTCCAAAGCGTGGCTGGTGGTGGCTTCGTTTAAATTGCGCGATCGAGCTAGCTGTGCCCATCCCAAAATCGCACTCAGGGGTGATCGCAGTTCGTGGGAGGCGATCGCCAGAAATTCGTCTTTTGCCCGGTTGGCTTCGGCTTGGGCTGCTTCAACGGCTTTGCGATCGGTGATGTCGAATCCGATCGCCAAATACTGACAGGGTTTTCCCTTACAGTCCAACAGTGGAACTACTGCTGCGTACACCCAATAATCACTTCCATTCTTGGCTTTATTCTGAATATCTCCTTGCCAAATTTCACCCTTGGCAACAGTTGATAGCAGATTTTTGATGATTTCCGAAGATTTATATTCCGAATGGAGGATGCCGAAGTGGCAGCCGATTAGTTCGGCTTGCGAATAGTTGGTGATTGAGCAAACTCGTTCGCTGACATAGTTGATAATTCCTCGCGCGTCCGTCCTCACCGCAAGTGTCGATCGGTCGATCGCTCTTTTAAAATCTAAACATTCTTGTAGCGACCAATCTAGTTCTTTTGTCGTAGAAATTTGACCGAGCCGATCGGACGCGTTTTGTTGCTGGCGATCGGGCTTATCCTTACTCCGTTGTTGGATTTCCATTGCTTCTATTTTCCCCTGACGGCTGACACCTAATCTACTCGCATCCTGATTCATTATCACAATTTTCTTTCCCGCATCGGCGGGTGTAATATTTTGTATCTCTTCATCTTCCTGAAAAATTGGCAGGCACCACATCCACTCGGGAGTCACCTTAATTTTTGTTTATAGTTGGCTAAAGTTTGTCAATCTGAGGACTGATTTTTTCATGTCTAGCCGATCGTCGGCTGGTGGCTCATTCCTTTTTATCTGGTATTTTTTATATTTTACTAAGGGGAATCACTGAGAATTTTATGGTGTGGAGCACACACCGACAGTTGCATTCTTGTTTGAAACGGGTATCATAACCGTCAACTTTTTGCTCACAATTACTCCTAGTATCTGGCACCAAGTCTCGTCTTTGGCAGGCTTTCGCGTCTGTGGCATTCTGCCTCATCTGCACTGAATGAGATATATGTGCATGACTAGACAGTTCCCAAATCAGGGGCGGGTTTGGGCGCACAAAGTCCCTATCTGGCGATCGTCCGTAACTTCTTTTAAATTATTTTCTTCAACATCTTGACAGGTTTGTATATTTTTTGTATTATAAAATGTAATATGCCTTCAGAGAAGAGAACCGGCTAACTGCCTTGACGCACTCAACTATTAACAATTTGAGGAAAATCGTCTGTGAATTTAGACGCTGTACGCGAGCAATTTGAACAAAGAGCATTTGATTATGACGGCTTAATTCCCCGCCTCATTCCGCGCTATCGCGAACAACACGATGTAATATTGCAGTTAATCCCTTCTGAAACTAATGCTAACATAAAAGTTCTGGACTTAGGCGCGGGAACTGGCATACTGTCGGCTCTGATTCTGCAAGCATTTCCTCAAGCAAAAGTCCTAGCCTTTGACATGGCCCAAAATATGCTGAAAACTTGCCAAACAAACTTGTCCGCTTTCCGAGAACGGCTGACCTTGCAGCAAGGAAACTTTGCCGAAGATGATTTCGGCAGCGGTTACGATTTGGTAGTTTCAGGCTTGGCAATCCACCACCTCGACAACGCAGGTAAACAACAGCTATTTCACAAACTTTTCCACTCGATGAATCCAGGGGGAATCTTGGTAATTCGAGATATTGTGACAGGTGCTACTCCCCGGCTGACTGAGCAATACGAACAGTTGTGGCGGCAGTACATGAAAGCTAACGGAGAAGACGATGCAGCATGGTTTCAAAAATATCGAGAAGAAGATATTCCCTCCTCTGTTGAAGAGCAGACAAAGTGGCTTGCAGAAGCTGGTTTTGCCGACGTAGGATGTCACTGGCGCTATCTAAATTTTGCTGTTTTTGGCGGATTTATCCCAAGGTAGAAGGCATTCGACAGAATGCAGAGTTTTTTGATAATTATCAAAAGATAAAACTCGTGAAAAATTGCATCCCGAACAGTTTTTGGTCCCCGGACGCAGAACCTAATTATGTAGGTGCTTAAGGGCCCAGATTACCGCTATAATTCGCGCGTAAGACATTTTTAGATCCGGGAATTATTTTCCGAAAACCTGTTGAGTCAGGTTCACTTAAGCGCCCTCTGGCAGTGCAAACAGATTCAACAAACCCGCCTCCCATCAACAAGATAACCCGTTATTGACATTTTGTAAAAGGTGATTTAAAAGCTCAATAAATAAAGTAAAACTATGAACGATTCTCGATTAGTAAAAATCAGCAGATATCTCAGCAAACACCTGCGTCACGCCCCCTCGCGCATCGGCATTGAACTCGCTCCCGGTGGCTGGGTTCCTGTTAGCGAACTCCTCGATGCGTGCCAAAAAAATAACTTTACCCTTCAGCTTGCAGAACTCAAGAAAGTAGTGGCACAAAACGACAAGCAGCGCTTTTCATTTGACTCCACAGGCACTCTAATTCGTGCCAACCAAGGACACAGTGTAGAGGTTGACTTGCAGTTAGAACCCGCGGTTCCCCCGGATATTTTATATCACGGAACAGGTAGCACCGCCGTCGAGTCTATTCTCAGTCAAGGAATTAGGAAAATGTCGCGGCATCATGTTCATTTGTCCGTGAATATCCAGACGGCACGCCAAGTAGGTGCAAGACATGGCATCCCGGCAGTCTTTACTGTAGATGCCGCAGCAATGCAACGCGACGGTCATACATTTTACTGCTCGGTAAACAAAGTTTGGCTAGTAGATTGTGTGCCGCCAGCTTATCTCAAAATAAGTTGATAATTTTCACTTTTTTTGTTGAACGTGTACCACAAAAAATGTAAAATAAGAGTAAGTAGGAGTTTGGCAAAATGAGTGCGGAAGATATGGGCGATCGCGAAAACAATTTTCATCAAAACAATTCTCCAAATAGAGGTCTGCTAGGATCGGGTTGGCGACCTTTTTACCGTCAATTAGATTGGGAACATCTGGTACATTTAGCGTCTAGCGATCCCTTAGAACTAGCTCAAAAAACTTTAGGGGTAGCTAGCGACCTTGCCGACGCAATGGGACGACACCAATATACTTGGTGGGCAAATATGTTAAATGTATTCTCGGAAAATACTCGCTACGAAATTGATGAATTTTGGGATTACATTACTCCGCAGCCAGTTTACCCGGATTACCGCTACAAAGACGTTTTAGTTACCGAAACGCCTGTGGTGCAATTAGTCAGCCGCGCTAGCATTCCCATCGACTACGTTCTCAACAAACTCCAAGAGATTACTGTTTTCAAGGTTCTGGATTTGCTAGGGAAACCGGATGCAATTACCCAGTCTTTTATGGAGCGACATTTTTCTTATCCCCCAGAGCGGTTTGTTAGCTGGGAACGCTTGGAAGTTTTGGGTACTGTTTATGCTTCTTGGGTTCGATTCGGCTGCTGGCTACAAATTGACAGCTACGACAGGGGAAGACGCTGCTACACTCTAATTTGCCAAGATATTGCGCCTCTCGTTAGCAAGGCAACTTACAATTTAGCGGTGATTCTGGGCGGGTACAAAAGCCGCGTCGGACAGGTTCACAGCCAGTTCTCAATTCGCACGTTTTCTGCAGAGGTTCAAAGTTTTACCGATACAGTTCAGCAGGCAATTTTGGATCAAAATCAGTTGGCTGTTTTGGTTAGTGGCGAACCGGGCACGGGCAAAACTGCTTGGACGCAAGCGGTAGCAAAGGAAATTTTAGTGCCGCTGGGTTATGTGATTTTTATCTTAGACCACGATGCTGTGGAAAATTTTGTGCCGCCGAGTTATTTAGAGCGAATTTGTATTATTATCAACGAGGCTGATAATTTGGCTCAAGATCGATCGACTGCAGAAGCACAACGCACTAACAAAACTGAACACATTTTGAGTTTGCTGGATGGAACTTTGTATCAAAGCGTTATCGACGAAAACGGCATTCAATTTCAGCAAAAACTCGTAGTTTTGATGACTTGCAACACCACTGAAAGATTAGATCCTGCAATGTTACGGAAAGGAAGAGTGGATTTTACCAGTGAATTTACGCACAAATTTGTTTGAGCGCTCTCTTGCATTCTCAAGCTATCTGGCGATCGCACTGGCTACACGATCTCATACCATGTTCGATGTGGGATTTTCAATTAAAGAATTGGGAATGACTGAGGAAGCTCATGGTTTGGCTCACGGGCCTACAGTTGCATTCTTTTGGGAACTTGTCTAAAATACCCAACAATCACTAGGAAATCTTCTGACTCTCAAAGTGTGGGGAAAATTTCTTGAGTACCTATAGACCCATTGGTGTCACCAATCGTCTACAACCCTTTTTCTCTCTCGTTTTTTGCCTAGTCTCGCTGCCCTCTTGGGCCCCGGAATAGTCGGGAGAGAGAAGATCTCACTCCAGTCCCTTCCGACTATTTGGGGGGCGCCGGCGTGATCTATGCCTCATCGTCAAACAGCAGGCGGGCACTACCTTTAGCCTTAAGTTGATAGCAATGCCTATAGACATATCCCCATCAAAAATGATATCAATGATGGGTGATACCCTCTAAGGGTATTGTCCGAGAGAGGAAATCAGGGAAAAACAGCATTTTTGGTCTCAAACAGAATTTTTCAAACTTGACAGCTATGGAGGAAATCCCAAACCGTGCAAACTAAGCCAGTTCAGCAAAAAAGTCAGGGACTGGGAAGGTACGTTGACGGGAATGTCCCTATCGCCCAACAACCCGCAGAGGCAACCGTGTCCGAGAGTAAAGAGCGATTTCGGCGGTTTGTGGAGCGCTCCGCCGAAGCCGTGGCAATGGTAGATTGTGAAATGCGCTATCTGTCGGTTTCCCGTCGCTGGGAAACAGATTGCGGGTGGGGCGACGGCGAGGCGCTCGGCCGCTCTCATTGGGAACTGTTCCCGAATCTCCCGGAATATTGGGAGCAAAATGCCCAGGCTTGTTTGACGGGAGTTTTGAAATATAGCGAGTTTGTGGCAGGGCGATCGATCGCATCTGTATCAGGAAAAACCGCAAGCGGCTCTGTCAGCGAGTCGGTAAGATGGGTATTTCAACCTTGGAAAAATAGCGAAGGTGCGATCGGCGGTTTGATTTTGTTTGCATCTAAGATAGGTGAGGCTCCCGCTCAAACCAATTGCTCTAATAAATTTCAGTCCGAGGTCAAATGCAAGCAATTAGAAACAATACCAGAACTAACTCAAATTGCCCTCGAAAATGCTGCTGATACAATCTTTTTTAGTACCTCAGACGGTCAAATTTGCTACGCGAACAAAGCCGCTTCCCATCTTTTTGGTTACTCGGAATCGGAACTGCTAAACATGAGGGTTAGCGACATCGATTCGCAGTTGCCAGCATCGGATTGGCGAGAACACTGGGCTCAACTAAAGCAGCAAACCAACCTGACTTTTGAAACCAGTTACAAAACCAAAGACGGCGCCAGTTTTTCCGTCGAAGTTAAAGTCAATTATTTAGAATACGGCGGCTGCGAATACCGCTGCGCGATCGCTCGCGACATTTCCGCTCGCCAAGTAGCAGAATCAGCACTTGTAGAGGCAAAAGAGCAACTTCAAGCCGTTTTGGACGCGGTGCCGGGATTAGTTTCTTGGGTAAGTTCAGATTTACGCTATTTGGGAGTAAACCGACATTTAGCTAGCGCTTATAAAATGCCATCCGAACTATTTACCGGTCAAAAAGTAGGTTTTTTAGATACAAGTCCCAAATTTAATGATTTAGTATACGATTTCTTTGGCAGCCATAAAAAAAAGACATCTCAAGAAGTAACAGCGAGCATCAGAGGAGAAAATAAAACTTATCTAATAGTAGCTCAAAAATACCATAACAATACGGCGGCGGTATTTGTGGGATTGGATATTACAGAAAGCAAACAGTCTCTTTTAGCTTTGCAAGAATCAGAAGAACGCCTGCGACAACAAGCGGCTAAATTAGAGCAGACGCTGTTAATTTTGCAGCAAACTCAAACTCAACTGATTCAAACAGAAAAGATGTCATCTCTGGGGCAGTTAGTAGCAGGAATCGCGCACGAAATCAACAATCCAGTTAGTTTTATTTCCGGCAATGTCAGCCACGCCACTGGCTATATTCACGAACTGCTGCGAACGATCGACTTTTACCAAAAGTATTATCCGCATCCCGTGCCGGAAATTCAAGATTTCATGGAAGAATTAGACTTAGACTTCATCAAAAAAGACTTGCCAAAACTGCTAAATTCAATGAAAGTCGGTTCGGAAAGGATTCGTGATGTCGTGCGATCGCTCCGCTTGTTCTCGCGTACCGACGAAGCCCAAATGAAGCCTGCTGATATCCACGAGGGTTTGGACAGCACTTTGCTGATCTTGCAAAATCGCCTGCAAGCTAAAGGGGGACGGCCGGGGATTTCTCTAGTTAAAGAGTACGGGGATTTGCCGCGAGTTCACTGCTATGCGGGACACTTAAACCAAGTGTTCATGCACTTGTTGACAAATGCGATCGACGCTTTGGAAGAAGGGGGGAGAAATGCCGAAAATTATGGTAAAATTCAAAATCAGTCTTACTTGTCTTCAGCTAAGCCGAGCTCTGAAATATTCAATCCTGAAATTCGGATTCGGACTTTTGTGGTAGGGGAAAACGAAGTTGCAATCGCCATTAGTGACAATGGCCCTGGCATGACTGAGGAAGTCCTCGACTGCATCTTTGACCCTTTGTTTACCACTAAAGGTCAGGACACGAGCACAGGTTTGGGTCTAGCAATATCCCAGCATTTAGTAGTAGAAAAGCACGGCGGTAAGTTGCACTGTGTTTCGCGTCCGGGAGAGGGAACGGAGTTGATCATTAAAATTGCGATCGGCAACGAT
Source organism: Microcoleus sp. Pol12B5 (assembly GCF_036701335.1). Lineage (NCBI taxonomy): Bacteria > Bacillati > Cyanobacteriota > Cyanophyceae > Oscillatoriales > Microcoleaceae > Microcoleus > Microcoleus sp. Pol12B5. The sequence continues at coordinate 9,484 of NZ_JAUBQQ010000007.1, forward strand.
TAATTAGCTATTTACAAATAGGAAATAAGATGGTAATTGAGTGGCTGAAATTTAAAGTACCTCAAGAAAAGTGGGAGCAGTTTATTCAGCGAGATCAGGAAGTTTGGACGGAGGGACTAAAAAGTTGGGACGGTTTTTTAGGCAAAGAAATTTGGGTAGATCCGGTGGAAAATGAGGTGGTGATGTTGATTCGCTGGGAAACTAGGGAGAAGTGGAAATCGGTTCCGCAAAGCACAATAGATGAGTTGGATGGGAAAATGGGCGATTTGCAAATTGCGATCGCCGAAAGTCGCGAATATCAAGTTCGCAAGTTTTTGCATTAGTTAATCAGCAGTCAGTTGATCGTGTTAATTTTTGAAAGATTAATCATACGTTTTACCTTGATTGTACCGCAGACATCGATTTGGTATTTGGTGTGAAGGGCGATCGCTCTCGGTACAATCATTGCAGTGTTGGGTATTTGGTGTTAGGGGCGATCGGTCTTTATGCGTGAGGGGCGCTCGCTCTTAGTAGAATCATCGCAGTGTTGGGTATTTGGTGTGAAGGGCGATCGCTCTTTATGCGTGTTCGGGCGCTCGATCTCGGTAGAATTATTGCAGTGTTGGGTATTTGGTGTGAAGGGCGATCGCTCTTTATGCGTGTTCGGGCGATCGCTCTGGGTACAATCATCGTACTGTTTGGTATTTGGTGTGAGGGGCGATCGCTCTTTATGCGTGTTCGGGCGATCGCTCTCAGTAAAATCGTCGCAGTGGAAGGGTTGCTATTGATAAGATTGTGATGAGAAAAAGAGATGGGATTTTGGCGTTGCTGAATACAGCTAGGAATTCAGATTTCCCAATTGCTATAAGCCCAGTCTGGTGAGTTTTGTAACTTCCGATAAAAGTTGATTCATACGGTGAATCAGCAACGCCGAAATTCTCAGATATAAAAGATTAACAGAAATAGATAACTGCGAAATACTCATTCACCGCTACCAAGGCAATCCGTTATGGTTAAAAAGCGTGGCGACTTTGATTCAAGAGTTGGGAATCGGCGCGACTGAGTTATTAATAGATGATATCATAGTGTTACCCGAAGATTTAAAAAATGTTTTACAGCAGCAGTACGATCGCACTTCCGAACTAGAAAAACAAGTCATGTCATTGTTGGCGACAGCAAACCAGCCAGTCAACTTCGCCAAATTGCTACTACAAAATGCACAAATATCATCATCCGATTTGCTAAACGCATTGCAATCTCTATCGCGGCGCTGCTTGATCGAAAAAGAAGCAAGTCTTTACACTTTGTCACCTGTACTGAAGCAATATATCAAAGGATTGTAACGGAGATATGGCACAATTCTCGATAAATCTTTTAGGAACAGGCATCTTGCCTGTTCCACAATAAAATTCATCTTTTGTGGAACGGGCCGGAGAGCCCGTTCTTGAGAATGATGCGAGATTGTGGGTTTTAGGCAATTATTGTTGGTGAACCCGACCCTACAATTTTTTGACAGAGGGTAAGATTTCAGTTATACCCAATCCGGCTTAAATACCTCCTTTATTTCTTAGTCTGCAGAGGCAGACTTTGTTTAACAAGAAGCGGTTTCAACCGCCCCATCATAAAGAGTGGTGACTGTGCTATCATAGAATACAAAACTTATTGAGTCGAGTTATATGACCACAATAACTACAGTCACAACAGCCTCAAAACTCGCTGATTACTACATCTGGTTTGCGAATGATGTAGGCTCCTATCTCAGCAACCACAAGCTACAAAAACTCTTGTACTACGCCCAAGCATGGTATTTAGCCTTTGAAGATACACCGCTTTTTGATGAAGATTTTGAAGCTTGGGTGCACGGGCCGACTATCCCGGCTTTATTTTATGAATACAAAGAACAATTTGACTGGAAGCCAATTCTGAAAGAAGTCGAAAAACCAGATTTTCTCGAAGAAGTACAAGAGTTTTTAGACGAGTTAGCTGACGATTATTTCTTCCGGGACGCTTATGAGTTAGAATTGATGGTTCGACGTGAAGACCCTTGGATTAATGCTAGAGGTGAGTTGCCAAGAGATGAACCTTCTCATGCTATTATTACGAAGGAATCAATGCGAGAATTTTACAAAACCCGTGTCATCGAAGAAGCATAAAAAAAGACAATATACAGATATTCGTCGTCAGCCATCTTCCGCACCAAGAGAGGTTGTGAAAATACAAATATCGGAAGGAGTTAGTTTTTCTTTCAGGTATTATCAGGATGATAAAGATAAGTTTTCAATTGGCGGTAGAGATGCTAAGTATCTAGCGTCTTTACTGAGAAGGCTGCGCGATTTGTCACAATTGAACGCTCAAGAAATTATCAATAATCAAAGTAAAAGTCTGCGCTGTCATGGCATAGTTTGGAAAATACTACTGAACCTAATGGCTTTGGGATTCCCAATGAAGATATCCTAATCAATATCCCCTACCAGTTTCAAATATCTGCTAATGAATACGGCAGGGTGCATGGCTTTTTTAGTGAAAATGTTTTTTATATTGTCTGGCTAGACCCCGACCACAATCTTTACAGTTGAAATTATAGCCGAAGGAAGAAGGAAGAAGGAAGAAGGAAGAAGGAAAAAGGAAGAATGCAATTCAAACCAATGAGTTCGTGCTTAAGATTCGAGACTTCTTGAAGCAGTTGGGAATCTCAAACAGTCTGGGACTCACTCCGACTAAAGAAACCGGGTTTTTTACCTAATCTGCAGGCTGCGACGCAAGTATTTTTGTAAAAAAAACGGGTTTGTTAACCCATGCGTAAGCCCTAATTTTAAGAAAATTTTGCATACAGAGCGGAAATAAAATTAACGCTTAAAAAGCCTACTCCTAGTACAAGAAGGATAAAGATGGCGATACTGAAAATAGACTTTAGCCGATCGCCAATTCCGGGTTTTTCTGAGTTCATTGGTCAATTTTTGCAGTAAATTTGAGAGGGGCAATTGAGAAAGAGTAGATTATACCAATGCGCGAACAAAAAGGCAACTTCCGACAAGCTCCAAACCACGATCGCCCTCAGTAGGTCGCATTTTTTTAACTTTTAATCTAAAATCTCAAATCTCAAATAGTCTTAGGCATTGTTCGGTTAGCCTGGACAGCTATTGTCGATCGCCCGAACCCGATCGCGCTAACTCCTGTAAAATAGAGAGCGCGTTGGGGCCAACCTTTTAACAGCCGGAATTGGGCGCGATCGTCACAGGCTCCCAAATACATAATAATATGGCAGTCATCCTTAACTTACTCACAAAGGTAAAAATAGAAGAGTGCCAAGAAATAATCTAAAACATATAACTGAAAAAAGGATAGAAATCGATGCTCCACCCAATCTCGCAACCTTACCAACAACGAGTAAATACTATGACCCAAAGAGCCGTGCGGAAGCCAAAACCCTCTGTTGCAAACCACTTGAGACCAAGTTTTCCTCAAAGGCACTGGCTGGAGATGGCAGAGTACGCCTCTCTGGCGGCCTCTGGTGTGGGTTCCCTGGCGGTGGCAGTGTCGGGCCAAGCTTTTTACGGGGTGGCTCCCCTAACTTTGGCTTTGTCGCTGAATGTTGCTAACCGATATCGCTTCGAGCAGCAAGTGCGGGTGCATCAAAATTCGGAAATGGCCCAAGTCCAAAAGTCTGTCAATAAAGTCGAAAAAACGGCGGTGACGGTAATTGTTAAATTACGCAAGCAGTTGTCTGCAGATATTGCAGCGCTGCGTCAGCAAATGGCTGCAATGCCTAGGGCTGAGGGCTTTGAGGAGTCGATCGATATCCAGCGGCAGTTGCTGAGTTTAGGAGAGTCGGTAGCTTCTTTGCAAGAAATCGTGGCCTCTGCTGTGCTCGATGTCCGCCAGCAGGTGAGCCAACAACTGCAAGATTTATCGGTTGGCCAATCGGCGAATCTCCAAGCTGTGGAACAGGCTATAGAGCAACTGCAAATCGCCACGCAAGGCTTGGCAGAAACCTCTATCAGCCGAGACGACTGGGAAGTAGTAAATACTCGATTTTTGGAAATCCAGAAAGTCATGGCGAATTTGCAAAGCCAACTGCTAGCTCCTGCACACCAATCGAGTGCGGATTTGTCTCTGGTCCAAGCTCAAATCCACCGTTTGGAACACGAGCAGCAAGAAGTTGTCAAACCTCACCTCAAGCGCTTAATCTCAGTTGTCAAGGAGTTGCAGCACACACCAGAGAATCGTCAGTAGTCATTAGTCAGCAGTCATTAGTCATCAGTCATAAGGAATACTTTTCCCCTGAGACACTGAGACACTCTCCGACTCTCCGACTCACGCCCGATCGAGTCCTACTTTTTCGACAACTGTGTTAAAAGATTAAAAGCTAATCTGTCTAGTTCACCTGTTTTCAACCTGTTACAAGAAAATTAAATGACTGCAACCGTAACTATTGCTGATAACCCGTTACTAATCGGTCAAGGATTGCCTCCATTTGACGCGATCGAACCACAACACGTAGTCCCCGCTGTTACTCAACTGCTGACCGAACTAGAAGCCTCGCTAGCTGACTTAGAATCGTCTGTAGAACCGACTTGGAGCGGCTTAGTAGAACCATTGCAGCGACTCGGAGAGCGTTTAAATTGGAGCTGGAGCATTGTCGGACATTTGATGGGCGTAAAAAATAGCCCGGAACTGCGATCGGCTCACGAAACAGTGCAGCCGGAAGTAGTAAAATTTTGGAGCAAGCTCAGTCAAAGCAAACCGCTTTATGAAGCTTTTAAAGCACTGCGGGCTAGTGAAAATTGGGACAGCTTAGAGTCAGCTCAAAAGCGAATTGTCGAAGCCGCTCTCCGAGACGCCCAACTTTCCGGCGTCGGTTTAGAAGGCGAGCAAAAAGAGCGTTTTAATGCCATTCAATTAGAATTGGCCGAAATTACTACCCAATTTTCCAATCACGTCCTCGACGCTACCAAAGCATTCAGCATCACCCTCACAAACAAAGACGAAATTGACGGTTTGCCACCGAGTTTGTTGAGTTTAGCAGCTCAAGCCGCTCGCAGCGCGGGCGAAGAAAATGCGGATGCCGAAAACGGCCCTTGGCGGATTACTTTAGACTTTCCGAGTTACGGCCCTTTCATGCAGCACAGCACCCGCAGTGACTTGCGCGAAAAGTTGTACAAAGCTTTTATCGGCAGAGCAAGTAGCGGAGAATTGAATAACTGGCCGTTGACCGATCGCATTTTGGCTTTGCGTCAGGAAAAAGCTGCTTTGGTCGGGTTTAGCAGTTATGCCGAATTGAGCTTGGCGAGCAAAATGGCTCCCGACGTGACAGCAGTGGAAGCTTTGTTAGAAGAATTGCGTCAGGCTAGTTATGATGCTGCTGTCAAAGATTTAGAAGAATTAAAAGCTTTTGCTGCCAAAAAAGGCGCGGCGGAAGGTGGAGATTTGAAGCACTGGGATATTGGTTTTTGGTCGGAACGGCGTCGGGAAGAAAAGTTTGCTTTTAGTGCCGAAGAATTGCGACCTTATTTTGCTTTGCCACAGGTATTAGAGGGGTTATTTGGATTAGTAAAACGCCTGTTCGGCGTGACAGTAACTGCGGCGGACGGTCAAACTCCTGTGTGGCACAAAGATGTGCGCTATTTCCAAATAAATGACGAAACAGGAAATACGATCGCCAATTTCTATTTAGACCCCTACAGTCGCCCCGAGGAAAAGCGCGGCGGTGCTTGGATGGACGAGTGCGTAGTGCGCGCTAAATTTGTGGAAGCGTCCAAGACAACCACGCGGTTGCCGGTGGCTTATTTGGTGTGCAACCAAAGTCCTCCGGTTGACGGCAAACCGAGTTTAATGACTTTCTTGGAAGTCGAAACTTTGTTTCACGAATTCGGTCACGGTTTGCAGCATATGCTGACAACGGTAGACTATCCGGGGGCTTCGGGCATCAATAATGTTGAGTGGGATGCGGTGGAATTGCCCAGTCAATTTATGGAAAATTGGTGTTACGACCGCGCTACTTTGTTCGGGATGGCAAAGCATTACGAAACCGGGGAAACTTTGCCGGAACACTACTACCAAAAACTGCTAGCAGCGCGCCACTACATGAGCGGCACCGTCATGCTCAGGCAAGTACATTTTAGCAGCGTTGACATCGAATTGCACCACCGCTATCGATCGGGCGGCAGCGAAACTGTGGCCGATGTCCGCAACCGCATCGCTAAAACTACCACCGTTTTGCCTCCTCTGGAAGAAGACGCATTTTTGTGCGCTTTCGGACACATTTTTGCGGGTGGCTATGCGGCGGGGTATTACAGTTACAAATGGGCGGAAGTGCTCAGCGCCGATGCTTTTGCGGCGTTTGAGGAAGCGGGTTTGGAAGATGAAAGTGCGATCGCATCTACAGGCAAGCGCTTCCGAGATACAGTGTTAGGATTGGGCGGCAGTTTGCACCCGATGGAAGTGTTTAAAACTTTCCGGGGACGCGAACCGAGCACTAAAGCTTTGTTGAGACACAGCGGTTTAGTTGCAGCTTAATTTAAGTGTGGAATAACTGGGGATTAATGCGGGTAAATTTATCTGCATTAATCCCAGTTTTTTGTTAACCAAAATTTACGCATATCCTGTATGTTTAGGGTGCGGTGTGAATGAAGTCTTACCGCTAGAATTTATATCAAATCAGGTAGCATCGGAATTATTCATCTCTCTGTTCTCTGACTCTGTCCTCTGCGGTTTAATCATTCCAGTTCAACCGGAATTCATCTCATGCGTAAAACCCCTTTCTGCCTAACTTTTGCTAAATTCAAAATTTTTGTAGTAAAAACTAAAGTACTCAGATTTTTCTACTAATCCCCCCAATTATTGCAACATATAATCCTGCGACCATCTGTAGGGAAACGGCAGTGCCGTGTCCGGCGCGAGACTCTGCAACTTTTCAGATTTGTTATAAAATTGATAATTGTAGCCACACTTTTTTATTGGTATTAATAAAACTCAAATTTTCACTACAAACCCATTTTATTGTAGAACATCATGCAATAAAAATCTGTAGTTTGGCACATCATCCCCCATCTTTTGGGAAAAAATCGGGCAAAAAGTGCGTTAGCGAAGCCCTCGAAGAGGATCGCCAGCGGCTTTTAGTTGAGCTTGGAAAGCTCATAAAACCAGCATTTGCGAATAGTTACTGTTATTGATCACTGATTATACTTAAGTTTCCCTCTCCCGGAAATCAAGTTTATATTTCGCAACATTTATCGGGTTTGGTCTGGATACAGGTAATGCTTTTATTAGCAACTAAAAATTGAGGAGTTTACCGAATCTTTAAGATAGAGCGGCAAGAGCGAGTCTTTTTTAAATTTTTGATAAAGAACCGGGTACTCGGCGTCAGAAGGGTAAAAAATTTAGGCAGAAACTAAAAAACTTAGTTGGGATTAATTTGAGGATTGTCATAAAAAATCTTTGTATATTATATGATCAAAAGTAAGGATTGATAGTTAGTCGTTCACCCATAGATTAAGATTTTCATGGATATTCAATTAATTAATATCGGTTTTGGTAACATTGTGTCTGCTAATCGAGTGATTGCCATTGTCAGTCCAGAGTCAGCGCCAATTAAGCGGATTATTACTGATGCGCGGGAGCGGGGACAACTGGTTGACGCAACTTACGGTCGCCGCACGAGAGCGGTAATTATTACAGATTCGAGTCACGTCATCCTCTCGGCGATTCAGCCGGAAACGGTTGCTAATCGTTTTGTGGTGAGTAAAGACGGTCAAGGTCGGGATGATTGAGGTTTGTCAGTTGCAATTTGAGCGTTTACAGTCTAAAGTAAGCAGAAACTTAAATTGTTACACGTTTCTATTCTAAAGATGAAATCTGGTAAATTAATTGTTCTGACGGGGCCTAGCGGTGTGGGGAAAGGCACCTTAGTACGATCGCTCCTCAATCGCCATTCCGAATTGTATCTTTCGGTATCGGTGACAACTCGATCGCCCCGTGAGGGAGAAATTGAGGGAAAGCATTACTATTTTGTCAGCCACAGCCGTTTTGAACAAATGGTTGAGGCTGGAGATTTGGCGGAATGGGCCGAGTTTGCCGGCAATTTTTACGGTACTCCCTATTTTGCTCTCCAGCAGGGTACCAGTGAGGGAAAATGGGTATTGCTCGAAATTGAACTCGAAGGAGCAAGGCAAATTAGAAATAAGTTTCCAGAGGCGCTGCGAATTTTTATTTTACCTCCTTCTTGGGAAGAATTGGAGCGCAGGCTGCGGAGTCGGGGTCAAGATTCCGAAACTGCGATCGCCCGTCGGTTGGTGCGGGCTAAAGAGGAAATTGAAGCGGCGGGGGAATTCGATTTCCAAGTTGTTAATGACGATTTGGAAGTTGCTTTGAAAAAGCTAGAATCAATACTTAATTTGGTTGAGCTTTCAGGTAACTAATGACTAATTACCCATTTCTCCGTCCTGGCTAAAACTTCGCTACTTTGTTTGATAGCAACACAAACTTTTAAATTCAATTCCAGAATATTAGATGAAGGCGAAATTTTTCTCAACGGTTCAATTTCGCGAGCAGAACAGCCTAACATTTCCATATAAGCTAGCGTCCAGCCAATAGCTGCAATGTCCCCTACATTGCCTTCTCCGGCGCAAAGGTAACAATCCAATTCGCCCTGCGGCCCACACTCAGGACAAACCCAATTGCCCAGTTGTGAATGGGGCAGATTTATGCGGGAGGCGGATGCAATTGTTAATGCTTTAATATGATTTTGAACTACTTGTTTAAAACCTCGGTTTTGGTTGCTGCTGTGGTCGGAATGTGTGTGCGATCGCCCGATTGCTACTGGTTGCTGTTGTGGGGAAGCAAGAGAGGCTGTTTGGTTCTCCCTGGTTACTCTAGATTCGCCTAGGTTCGCCGTTAGCTGAATACCATAGTCTTTCGACTCTTCAGTCTGAGAGTGGTTGAGTGCGCTGGAGGAATCGGGTTCGGAAGTTGTGAAGGATTGTTCTATGCGATCGGCAAAATCTTGCATTGAGAGGTGATGTTCGATCGCCAAAGACCAAGTTCTTTTATGTCGGAGGTCGCCATATTTTCTGGCTTCTTCCTCAGTAATGCCGATCGCCGCAGCCTCTTGGCGCAGCACATTCATCGAAGTCATTGTATCTGATATCATGAGTTTGTTTGCAGTTAAATTTACGATTGCCCGCTCAGCCTACAAATAAATTACCTTAGATATACTACAATAGTCCGGACTATTTTGAGATCCTAGTGGGAAACCCTTGATTTTCCGTTAGGAAGTCGATTCGGCAATCGCCCTGAAACCCTTATTTTACGCTTGGTAATCGCACACTGCCGGAAGTATTGATAGTAGCCTAAATCGAAAATCGAAAATCTAAAATTGGATGACTTCAATTCTTCCCGATACAGCTTTATCTGTTGCCGGACTAACATCATACCTGCAAGACTTGTTGGAGGGCGATCGCAACCTGCAATCAGTTTGGCTGACAGGCGAGGTGTCGAACGTTTCGCACCACCCTAGCGGCTGCTTTTTCACTCTGTGCGACACCGACAAAAGCGCTGCGATTCGCTGCGTGGTGTGGAATTCTCAGCGGCAAAAATTGGTGCAAATCCCGGAAAAAGGCGAACAGTTGCTGGTTTTGGGAAGCATCCGGGTTTACAAAAATCGCGGCGAGTACCAGTTGACTGTGGTGCAATCGCTACCGGCTGGGGCTGGATTGCAGGCTTTGCGGTTGCAGCAATTGCGATCGCGCTTGGATGCTGAGGGTTTCTTCGATCCCGCCAGAAAGCGCCCGATTCCCGCACACCCGCAAATTGTGGCCGTGGTGACATCAGATACAGGCGCTGCTTGGGGAGACATTCAGCGCACTCTAGCCCAAAGATATCCGGGTTTGCGGGTGTTGCTGTCGCCGACAGGAGTGCAGGGAGAATTGGCTGCTGCTGCCATTGCTAGGGCGATCGCCCGCGTAGAATTGGACGGTAGGGCCGATGTGATCATTTTAGGGCGCGGCGGCGGTTCTGCGGAAGATTTAGCTTGTTTTAATGATGAGAGAGTTGTCAGGGCGATCGCGAATTGTGCGATTCCAATTATCACAGGCATTGGGCACGAAAGAGACGAATCTCTCGCCGATTTAGTAGCAGATAAACGAGCCCACACTCCAACAGCGGCGGCCGCTCAAGCGGTACCAATTTTAGCAGATCTTTACTTTGAACACAAGCAGCGAATGGTCAATTTAGCAAACGCTGTGCGGGCCAGATTTCAGGCAGAAGAAGAGCACTTGCAACTGTTACAAAATCGATTAAAACGTTTGCCTGCGACATCCCGAACTTTGCGGCAAGCAACTGGTAAACTGGAGGTATTGCAAGAAAAGTTATCCGCACTGAATCCGGCTGCCGTTTTGCAAAGGGGTTATGCGGCGGTAATCCAAAGTGACGGTACGATCGTCCGCACAACTGACGGTTTGGAATTGGGAGAGGAATTGACTGTGAGGTTGAGTCGCGGCGTGCTGAAAGTTAAGATTGTAGAAGTATTGGATGCGGAAGAAAAGTTATGATTGATTCGCAGTTGCGCCAGTCTGACTGGAATTATGAGGAAACGGTCGATCGTATTGAAGCGATTATCGATCGGGTGGAATCGGGAGATTTGCCTCTAGAAGAGGTTTTCGAGCAGTTTGGGGTGGCTGTGGAGTGTTGGCAGGAGTGCGAAAGGTTTTTGGCGCGGGGGAAGGAACAGATGGATTTGTCGATCGAGCTTTTGGCTGCGGAACCCGATTTTTAAGCGCAGATTAACGGGGATTAATGTGGATGAAATAGCGCGTTTTGTCGAAAGTCCGACAGCGGATTAATTCCCTGTCTAATAGCGAAAGTCCTCGCTATTAGGAGTGTTAAACTCATGATACTAAATCTGGGTTGGCTACCCCCTTTCTCCTTACCAAACGCCGAATCAGCATCGACATTCTTTGCCTAGAAACCGGGTTACTTTGCATAACTCTTTTATTTGAATCTTTTAGTCAGATTCATCTTCCGATATTGCTTGATACTCCAAAAGCTGTTCCCCTCGGATAATCCACAATTTACCCGTAACTTCTGCCGCCTCCAATCCGCGAATTAATATTTCTACTGCCGCTTGCAAATCTTGCGGTTTCGCTTGAGAAGGCAGACGCAGTAACACAACCCCAGAATAATCAGAAGGATTGTAGCGGAGGCGATTGCCAAACTCCCTATCCAAAGTCACCAAACATCTACCTTCCCTCCGACAGATATCAATCAACAATCCATCCGCTGTTGAACTCAAATTTTGTTCCCTTCCCGTACAGTCGCAACATCGTGGCCAGCTAAACGTAACAGCGAAACAACGCGGATGCTGCCCAAATTTTCATCAAGTTTTAACTTCACTTTAAAACTACCTTTTTTTCACCCACAGGAATTTCGACATAACAATCTCTTGCCAACTCAGCCCCATAAGCAATACAAGCCAAAACGTCTTCTCGTTCAATTCCCGGATATTCCTCAAGCAATTCTTCAAAAGTCATTCCACTAGCGAGAAAGTCAAGAATCAGAGAAACCCAGATGCGATGACCGCGAATACAGGGTTTGCCAAAGCAGATATTCGAGTCGATTGAGATGCGAGACAGTAAATTATTTTGAGTCATGTCTTTTCAATTACATATTTTCCATTGATTCATTTTAATGAATTTTACGATTGAGTTGCGGGGGCCCATAAACCGGGTTTGATGGACGACAATATTTCGTTTCAACCCGCAGATGTGGCCAAAAACCCGGTTTCTTCTGTCGGTGGGAATTCATAAACCGGGTTTGATGGACGAAAATATTTCGTTTCAACCCGCAGATGTGGTCAAAAACCCGGTTTCTTCAGTCGATGGGAACCCCTACAAGTCATCACCATCTCCCCAAATCTCCGCTAACTTCTCCAACAAATCTTCAGCAATCAGATTCAGTTCCGCTTTCACATCCTCCTCAATATCTGAAGCTTTCTCAACAGGTGAAGATTTATCACGAGAGAAAGATATATCTCTATTTCCCAAACCTCCACTGCTAGAACCACTTCCCGCTAAAGCCTTCCCCCCTTCATATCCCCAGTCAGATTTCTCACTACTGTGCAAAACTTTATTCAAAATTGCCACAATTTCAGAAATAGATTTGTTTTGCAAATTCTCCCGAACTTGTGCTTGTACGGGGTCATCTTCTCCCAAATCAGATAGCAACTCTTCAATTTCACCTTGCAACAGCGGAATTGCCAACTCAATCCGATCCAAATAATCCCACAATTCCTCAACTGGTTTGAGATTAGTTAGATAAATTTCTTCATTTCCCTCCTGAATTTCCACAGCCGGAATAAAGCCCAAAACTTTCACCTTATCGAAAGGTTCGGCAAACTGAACGACGATATATGCAATGCGGTTTCCTCGCACTTCCGGCAGAGAAATCGCCGATTCTCCAAGCTGAACCGGACAGCATTCTATCTTGCCAATCCCCGGCAAAACCAAATCGCCGACATCCAAAACCGCCCGCATTGCTGGATTCCAACTATCACCGCCATCAATATCGGTTTCCATTTCCATCCATTCCAAAAAATAGTTAACCGCCCAAACCGCCAGGGTGTTGAAATAAACCCGCTTGCCTTTTTGCGGATTAGCTTGCTCAGAAGCAAATTGCAGAGCTAAATTGCGGGCAGTTTGCTCCAGAGGAATTTGTAACAAATAAGTATCCATGCTATTCACCATTATTCCTCCGGTTGATATCCACATTCTTTAGCAATTCTATTGCCAATCTCTTTGACGAGTTCAAAACCTGTTCTTTTCCAGTGAGAGTTGAGAGTTTGATAGTCAATATTTAACTCTCTGGCAATTACCGATAATTTATCAGGAGGGTCTTTCAGCAGCAATCGCACTGCCAGTATGTGACAATTGGCATCCGGTCGAGGGCGACGATTTTCGGGAGTATTTGGCTGAGTCTTATCTATTTTTTCATTGGGATAACTGTTTCGCAGTTCTCCCGTCGGATCGTCTTCAATACACTGCCATAGTTTGCGGCCGATGCGCTGCTTATTTTGAGCTTGTTCTCTCTCGATGAGTTGCTCAATCCCATTTTTTGTGGTATCGTCTATCGGTTGTTGAGCCTCAAATTCTTCACCTGGGTTGCTCGTAATCGGAGTATCAAAACTAACAGTAAAAATCTGTTGCTGCATCCGGCGATATTGGTCATAGACCTTGTTCTTGAGAGTTTTATTGAACCGCTGAACTACTCGGGTTCGCAACACATCAACAGCGAGATTGTCGAGGTCAATTGCCCGCAAAAATACCGAAAGCGTTTTGATAAAACCGCAATAAGCTTCCTGCATCATTTCCTCTAAATCAATATTAGGATAAGGATGCTTGCGAATTCCGGGCAAATCGGGAATGAGTTGGCACAATTGATTTTTGAGTCTTTCTTTTTCCTTACTCCCCTCTTGCGAGTCTTTCAAGAGTTGTAGAAGTTGGCGTAACTGTTCGTCGGTGTTCACAGGCACGTTCGGATGACATCGAGATAATTCGATTTTCCCAGGGAAAATAGCGCTGTAACGTGCCAACAGTAACAAAGTCAACGAAATCGGTTTGAGTTCCCAACCCGTGGGTGGAAGCAACAAGCTGAAACTTGCCACTACAGGAACTAAACCTGCTAAGGGTTCGACGGGGGTATCATGTCTCGTCATAGTCCAGTTTTTGCGTGTTGATACTCTGATATCGCAGGTTTTGGCGGCTTTATGCAGAATTGAGCAAAAATTTTTCGTAAAGGCAATGCGATAAGGACTGAAGTCCTTACTACGAAATTAATCCGGTGTAAAATTAACAATCGTAGGGACTTCTCCACTGCGCTTTTGAAGAGATGTCGCAGGAGTCACCCAGTTTATGCACATTCCAAAAATAAATCATATCAAACCCTATTGATACCAAAGGATTTGATATGAAGCGAATTCTATTAGCCAGGATTTGGTATAACGCAGTTTCTACAATTTGTCGATCGACTTTTTGGCTTTATCTGCCAGATTTTTCACCGCATTTTTTGCATCTTCTGCTGCGTGGCGGGCGGAGGCTTCGGCTTGTTTGGCTTTACCTTCAACCTGGTCTTTTCTGTTGCCCGTAATATTACCGAAAATTTCCTGAGCTTTGCCTTCTAAATTTTTGCCGATCGCCTTAGCTCTGTCTTCTGTACTCATAATAAGCTCCGTTTGGCAAGTTGCTTTAGTAACATTGTAAAATCAACTCGCCTGCAATTGCCTTTAACTTCATATTAATTTATATTCTGCTTGACCTCGGTCTTCTTCTGATGACTTACTTAGTGCAAATTACTCACTCAAAAAGCGAAGGATTCCTTTTTTTTTACCACTGAATACGTCGGCAAAATTCGTCATAACTGAGATGTTGCACCATTCTCCAGAACGGGCAAGATGCTCGTTCCACAAAATATAAATTTTCTTGTGGAACAGGCATCTTGCCTGTTCATAAAAGCCTAATTGAGAATGGTGCAAAATTCGTCCTAAAAAACTATTTCAAACTCGCCGCAGCAACTTTAATCGGTTCGAGCAATTCTAACGGCAAATGCAGCATATTCAATTGGGTGCTATCTGCTGCTTTCCTTTCCGGATCGGGGCCGTGATAATCGCTGCCACCAGTGGCCAGCAAACCGTAATGAAGACACAAATCTTTCAACTTTTGGATTTGGCTAGAACTGTGGGTGGGATGGTATACTTCAACTCCCATTAAACCCGCATCTACTAATTCTTGTAAAACTTCCTCAACACCGCCGCCGCGAAATAAATAAGGGTGAGCCCACACCGGTACTGCGCCGCAACTTTTCAGTAAATCAATGCCTTCGACGATCGAGAATTTCTCGTAATGAACATAAGCCGGGCCGTCATCTCCCAGCCAGCGATCGAATGCTTCCCGCGATGATTTCGCGTGACCCGCTTTTACAAGTGCAGAGGCAATGTGAGGCCGTCCCGGTGCCATTCCTGGGGATGTTTTTGGCAGTTTGATCGCGTATCCCATTGCTGCTAATTTTTCGACCATTTCCTGCGATCGGCGAAACCTTCCTTCCAGGCGATCGTTCAAAGGAACTCGCAACTTATTTGCATCGGGATAAAAACCTAAAATGTGCAGCGATCGGCCGTTGTGAACGGTGCTGAGTTCGAGTCCGGGGACTATTTCGATACCGTGCAAAGCAGCAGCAGCGAAGGCTTCATCCCAACCCGACATGGTATCGTGATCCGTGACAGCCAAGGCGCGAACCCCCGAAGACGCGGCGGCGGCTACGAGTTCGGCAGGGGTGAGAGTGCCGTCGGAATAAGTAGTGTGACAGTGGAGTTCTAGCATTTTTTCGGTAAGTTAAAGTCTGTAAAACCTGCAATTATTCCCCTCACTCATGTGAGATATAACGTCATACTATTTTAGATTTTAGATTTTAGATTTTAGACTTCGGCGCGAGCGCTATAGGAGAACGATTTTAGATTGAATTAGTGATGCTATAACGGTTGGCTGTTATCGACAATTGCCTTTTTTTTCGTAACTAATTTCACTGCAAGCAAAAGTTTTTTGTAATTTAAATCTGTTAGCTGTAATAATTTTTCCTGCCTTAATTTTGTACCTTTCTGTTTACTAAAACTTTGCGTATGTTGAGCATCCTGTTCGCATTTTCAGTTGAATTCAAATGCAGAACACCTTATTTCTTGATTTCTCGCATTGGGTGAATGACCCCCTCTGGCAATTTGGGAGGAACCGGCGATATTTCCATACTTTGTATGTTGTGAACTGGGATAACTACCAGTTTATCTGCCAATTCGAGAATTATCGGGTCTGCTGTCAACATTTTGTGTAGGCGAGTGCCTAAAGTTGCTTGCTCTCCTACTGTTCCCTCTGGCGCAATGAACTGGAAGTGTTGCTGTTTGCCGTTGGTATAGTGGATTGTCAGATTGATAATTCCTTCTTGGTTGGTTGCTTGCATAATTTTTTTTCCCTAACAGTCGATCGGGACTTGGCAAAATTAACAATAAATCAAAACTGGCGATCGCACCACCGTTGGAAAGCTCGTTGGAAAGCTTTTGACAAGACCAGGCTGTCGGTACGAAAGTCCGGTTACTGCTAATTTTATCACAAAAACTGTACGGAAACTCGCCAACTTACCCAGTATACAATTGCCAGTCAGGCTGTCTTTGCTCCTTAATGCGCTATCGCCCTCGCCAGCAATATTTGGTCGATTGGGCTTTCTTCTATGCCAGTTGGCAAAGTGGCTCAATTTAGCCTCTGTAGCCACTTGACTCAAAGCGGTCTCAAGTCATACAGCAGAGGCATTTGAGCGCTTTGGGTGTCAAGGTTTTTCGAGGTGGGAACTGTGGAGGTTAGGATAGTGGCATTCTGCTGTCACTGCCGTAGAGGATTTTTTTATAAATTAATAACATAACATTCAGGTACAGCTTATGAAATCCACACTTTGTTTTCCCGAAACTTCTCTTCACTCTAACGCAGTCACTGTTAATAATAATGCTATTGACTCTTGTATCTTTGCAGCTTGGATTGACTTAGTAGGAGGAGATTTTGAGAGCTTGGGAGGAGATGATTGGCTTCCCTTGTGCGGCGACATTGATGACGGCGAAATTTACCGGGAATGGTTTTTTTGGCAAGACAGCGAAGTGACTCAAGAGTGGGAAGCTTACGATCCAATTACTAATTATCGAGTTGTGGCATCTAGCCGAGAAATGTTGATTTCTAAAATTGACAAAATAGAAGATGCTAGAAAAGTTTAACTGTTAGGGACAACGTTAAATCTTGATGTTCAACTTTAATAAAATTTCTGTAAACTAACCCGGTTTCTTTAAGGCCTTAAAGAAACCGGGTTTTTAAGACCAAAGCTCTAGGTTTGGGTTTAGTTCCACGGGCAGAAAATAATAATTTATCTCGCTACTGCTTTTTGTTTTTCTCGTTCTAATTTGCGCTGCTTCAATGCGGCCAGATTTTGTTTAATTGTGTCGATCGCAAATCCAGCCTCCTGCTGTTGGTATAATTCGCTGGCACGGATCAAATCTGCAACAGCCTCGTCATCCGATCGCAAATTTGCACAAGCCAAGGCGCGATTGTGGTAAGCTTCTGCCAAAGTTGAAACTTGTTCTACAGCGCTGGTAAATTTATCTTTGGCTTTGCGGTACTTTCCCGACTGATAAGCCTCAATTCCTTGTTGAAAATAAACGGAAGCTTTGCTGCCGCTGTCGGTATCGGGAAATTCTGGGTAAGTTAAAATTGGTTCTTTAAAGAGTACAGAAATGCTGCCCTTGCCGAAGTAAGCCCAAGTCATTGTTCCAAACCCAATCCCCAGCACGAGGGCAACAATGACAGACAGAGCAATAAAATTGGTGAGTTCCATAGAGCAATATTTGTTGTATTATAATATGATAAGTTAATTCCTAACTTCTGTACCAATGGCTGCACGGATTTACCTTAACTGGAAATGGTTTTTCCGGTCGCTAGCTTTAGTATTGTCGATCGGCTTAATGATTGCAACTGCAAGTTCTGACGCAGCAACCAACGCGCAAACTCAAGCAGGGTGGCAATTGTTGCAGCGGGGTGAGACAGGGTTGGTGGTAGCAATGCGACACGCGATCGCCCCAGGCACGGGAGATCCTGCTAACTTTAAGTTGGGTGACTGTTCCACCCAGCGGAATTTATCAGCACAGGGAAGAACCCAAGCCAACCAAATTGGAGCAGAATTTCGCAACCGCAACATCAAAGTTGCCAGAGTTTTATCGAGTCAGTGGTGTAGGTGTTTGGAAACAGCCAAATTGATAAATTTAGGCAAAGTCGAACCGTTTCCAGCGCTGAGCTCGTTCTTTAGGGACAGCAGCAAAGAAGCCAGACAAACAGCGACTATTCGCAAATTAATTGTTGACAACCGCAACACAAAAGGCGCGATTATTATGGTAACTCATCAAGTAAATATTACCGCGATCACTGATATTGTACCGCAAAGTGGCGAAGCTGTTATTCTCAAAAGTGATCGACAAGGTAAAATTCAAATAGTCGGACGAATTGGAGGATTTTAAATAGATAGAAAGTTATAATATTATCAATTTTCCCTTACAAATTCCCCATTACCAATTTATATGAGTTTCCAATACAGCGCCGCCCTAGTGACTTTAGCAGACCTTGATAAAGAAGTTCTCGTTAAATTTTACACAAAATTTCTCGACATAGAACCAAACCCTTATATTCCCAATACTTATGCTGAGTTTCAACTCCCAGGCTTAAGACTCGGCATATTCAAACCCAAAGATTCCCACAAATCGGAATTTGCAAATCGAGCAAAAACAGGCATGAGTTTGTGTCTGGAAGTCAGCGATATCGAAACTGCGATCGCCCGAATTTGGGCTTTAGGTTATCCGCCCAGTGGAGAAATTATCAAAGCTTCTCACGGTCTAGAAATCTATGCCTTTGATCCTGCCGGGAACCGCATAATTTTACATCAATCTAATGAGAATATAGGATGATGGCTAATTATTGATGAACTCTCGATCTTCTCTTCCTTCGCCTCTTCGCGGTTAGTTCAAAAAAACATCTAGTTCACAACCCGCTGAGGATTGCTATATAAGTTATGCAATTGCTTCACCACCTTCGCAATCACATTGTCAAACCCGCCTCTACAACTCAAAACGGCCTTAACTACCTAATCAGTTCAGCAAAACTATAAAAACTGATGATTAATAACAGCAACGCTGTCAGATGAGTTAGCTGAAATTGAGGCCGTGGGCCGATGGATTCCCGCACCAAAATTGAAAAAGACGAACCAATTATATAACTCAAAGACAACGTTAAATACTGCCACTGCAATGTTACACTCCACAGCCCCAGCAACATCATCGCCAAAGTCAACATCACCAACTCAACAAAGCGAGGCGGATTGTGCTGAGTAGACAGAATCAAAGTGTCCAACCAATATTGCCAAGGTCTCATGTGTTAGCGATCGAGCTTTTAGATTTAGCCTTCTAGCTTAACCTACGATCGCCATTCAGTTTGTTGCTGCAAACACCTTAAAGCCTCCGCCGTCTCAACCTGCGGAAATTGCCCGTAAAAGCGACTGACACTGTAAAAAGGGTGAGGAGTCTCCAGAACGATCAACTTATCGCCCATCTGGGCCAAAAATCCCATCAAATCTGCGGGGGCGACAGGCGCGCAAATCCACAAAGCCAGCGGTTGCTGCGACTCCAAAGCCTTAGCCGCCACAGCCATCGTCATCCCCGTAGCAATGCCGTCATCTACCAAAATCGCCAAAGCCCCAGCCGCGCTGATATTTGGGCGTCCAGGAGACAAATCTGCCAGCAGAGATTGAGCATTATTTTGAGCCAGGGGCAGTGCTGATTTTTGCAAGCGTAGATTGTGCTGCTTTTGCTTTTCCCAGAGGACGTGACCATCAGCAGTTGCAGCCCCGATCGCCAATTCTAAATTATCGGGGCGAGTAATTTTCTTCGCAACAACCACATCCAAAGGACAGCCCAAGCGGCGCGCAATCGGCACAGCAACGGGCAAACCCCCGCGCGGCAAGGCGTAAACAATCGGTTTCACCGCCTTCTGTGTCATTAAACTCAACTTGCCGAACTCGTCCACAACTGCCTCGGCCAGTTTTTCGCCTGCATCGGCGCGATCGTCAAAAAACGGGTTAGAGAACATATTTTTGCCTGTACGAGCTCAACGAAATAATGTGAGACTTGCGAGTATTAATTTGAGATTGTGCGATCGACAGCATCCCATACAAGCTTCTAGCCAAACTCAAATCACCAAACCCGATCTAAACTATAAACTCTAGACTCAAAAAAATCTCCCTAATTGTAAAATTTATGTCCAGCGACTTGCAACTGAGCCTTTTTGACAACAATCAAAGTGCCACTTTCCAAACTGACTCAATACCAGCAAATGCCAAAATTCCCATTCCTCCCGGCACTTATCAAAATATGGAACAAATCGGCGAGCACTGCAACCGCTGTCACCGCTGCGAATTGGGCAACAGCCGCACTCACGCCGTCATCGGGCGCGGCAATCCTCAAGCCTCAATTTTGATTGTGGGAGAAGCGCCCGGACAAAACGAAGATGAAACCGGATTGCCCTTCGTCGGGCGATCGGGCAAACTGTTAGATAAGATTTTAGAATCCGTGGGACTGAGTGCAGAAACCGACGTATTCATTGCCAACGTCATCAAATGTCGCCCTCCCAACAACCGCCCTCCGACAGCAAAAGAAATCGAAGCTTGCAAACCTTACTTGCTCGAACAAATTCGCATCTTAGACCCCAAAATTATTTTATTAACCGGTGCAACAGCCCTCAAAGCTTTGCTAAGCGACAAGCGGCCGATAAGTAAAATTAGAGGTCAATGGATTGACTGGGAAAATCGTTTGTGTATGCCAATTTTTCACCCATCATACTTGTTGCGAAATCCCTCCCGTGAACCGGAGACTCCGAAATGGTTTATGTGGCAAGATATGCAGGCTATCAAGGCTAAACTAGACGAATTCAAAGAGCAATTGTAATAATTTTTTGTTTGTGCTTTGTCTGGACGGGTTTCACGAACAATAATTGCCTAAAACAGATAATCTCGTAAACCCACCCCCCACGGTAAATCCCTCAACCGAAAATTCGTGGATTTTCTGAGACCTCTGTCAGGAACAGGCAAGATGCCTGTTCCACAATAAAATTATTTCATGTGGGGGGTACGAGTGGGGCGTCTCGCCCGCCCGCAAGATGGGGAGCGTGTTACTTTTGCTATAAGTATAAATACTGTGAACCCCACCATGACTTTTTTGCCGCTCAGCCGATCATCAGTATAATAGGGAATAATTATCATCTCTTCCCGCTTGATATATAATCATGACAAACTTTATTGAAGCTATTGGTGGACTAATAGGAATCCTAGCTTTTGTGAAAGGCATTCTTGAGTTCGTAGAACTCAATAGGATAAGTAGATATGAGAAGTTTCATGAGATGAGCAAAAGATTCGATGAGAACGAGTCAATCCAGAAAGTCTGTGAGCTTTTACATGATAGCTCTAGCAGCATATTAGTCACAAAACAGGAAAAAGAGGTATTTATCTGCTTTTTGGAAGAGATTTACTTTATGATTATGTCTGGTATAATGAAAAAGGAAATTGCACTGTACACATTTGGCTATTATGCAAGAGAAGCAATGCACAGCCAAAGATTTTGGCACGATCTTGATAGGGGGGAAGAGTATTACACAGTATTCCATAAATTCTGTCGAATGATCTCTGTCTTTGAGCCAAGCAAACTCGGAGTCAAGGAAACGCTGAAATACTGAGCACCATGAAGATACATTCTTAGGTCACAATGTACTTTTGACGGGTTATCCTTTGATTTAGAATTGAATATTTCCTAATTTAGAAGGTCAAAAATCTTCTGAATTTCCAACTTATCTATTTCCACCTCGTGATTTATTAACAACGGACATTATACTAGATATTATAAAAAAAGGTGTTATTAAAAAAAGAGCTACAAGAAATGACACAGGTATAAGTCCTACAACCATCGGCACTCCAACCCAATGGTTAGAACTAACAAAAGACATGAAGCGGCTCCAATCCAGACTGTTAATCAGACCTCAACCAACAACCAACCGGAAGAGGTCTGTTCCACAATAAAATTATTTTCTGTCAGGAACACGCAAGACGCCTGTTCCACAATAAAAATTATTTCATGTGGGGAGTAGGGGTTGGGTGTCTCGCCCGCCCAAAAAATACAATTTAGTTGCGAGACAACTTATTTTTTGCCTGACAATCGCGCAACCACAAACGAATAGCCTCAGCAATTTCGCTTTCACTATCCTGTCCGAATAAAGGACGCACTTCCGCCACCGTACCATACCTAGAAACAATTTTTACTAACTCCCAGCCGTTCTTGGTTTTAGTGAAAAATAACCAATGATATTGTTCAATCTCGACTGGTTTTTCCGCGCGATACTGCCGTTCCAAAGTAGTAATGAAAACTTGAATGGCATTTTCAGGAAGTGCATCTTCAAAAGTTAAAGGTAACGGTTCAAACTCCGGGCGGCCGGCTAAAATTATTTGAGGCAGCGCGTAACCGGATGGTGTGTTTTTGTTAGGAGAAAAGTGCGATCGCACAATGACGCGATTAGCATAACTTGGCAAATCTTGCAACAGGCGATCGACCAAAGTTTCTAAATCAGCGGGACAGGGCGATCTGGCTAATAAACTATACCGATTTCCATTTAGACTGTTAGCATCATCGGTCGCAAGATCAACCGCCAGAGTCGGATATCCCACTGTAGATATTAGCAGATAAACACAGATAAACGCTGATGAAATTTTATCTGTGTTCATCTGTATTTACCTGCGCTTTAAAAAACCTTCATATTGTTATTCAATCTCTTCACAAATACGCGCAAAAGCCGCCACCGGATCCTCCGCAGCAGTAATTGGTCGCCCAATCACCAGATAATCCGCACCAGCTTTTAAAGCAGCCTTTGGAGTCATCGATCGTTTTTGATCGCCTCCATCGGCCCATTTCGGACGCACACCAGGGCAAACTAACAGAAAATCATCCCCGCAACTCATTCTTAACTGTTCCACCTCTTGCGGAGAACAAACAGCACCAGCTAAACCCGTTTCCTTAGCCAACAATGCCATGTGCAAAGCATATTCCGGCAACTCCAAAGGTATTTTTAACTCAAAAGCCAACTGTCGCGAATTCAAACTCGTCAACAGAGTAATTGCAATCAACTTAGGACTCGGTTGATCCACAGCCGCCGCCCCTTCAGTCAAAGCCAACTGTGCCGCTTTCAAAGCATCTTTACCACAAGTAGAATGGATAGTCAATAAATCCACATTATACTTAGCAGCAGCCCGACAAGCACCAGCCACAGTATTCGGGATATCGTGAAACTTCAAATCGAGAAAAATCCGCTTTTCCCGCTGTTTTAAAATCTCCAAAATCCCCGGCCCGGAACTCACAAACAGTTCCAAACCCACTTTCCAGAAAGATACTTGCGGCAGTTTGTCCAGAAGTGCGATCGCCTCTTCTTGACTCGAAACATCCAAAGCAACAATAATTCGATTATCAGCGTTCATCAGCGTTCATCTTCAGTATTCATCTGCGGTTAAAAAAGAGATTCAAGACACCAATCGCACAAACTTATTCTTCCCAACCTGCAAAACCTTACCGCATAAATCAGCCGGTGATTCAAAAGTAAGATTAACATCAGAAACCCGATCGCCCTCCAACTTCACCCCGCCCCCCTGCATCAACTTCCGCGCATCACCGCTGCTTTTACAAAGCCCGCTAGCACTGAGAATATAGAACAACTTAGCCGGAAACTGCACACTTGCCAAAGAAAACTCTGCCACAGCATCAGCTTGTCCCGCAGCACCTTTAACCAGCACAATTGCATCTTGTTGTGCGCGTTCCGCCGCCTCCGAACCGCGATACTGGCGCACCACATCCACAGCCAAAAGTTTCTGTTTTTCTCGCGGATTTTCGGGCAATTCATTAAGTGGCAAATCTGTCAATAGTTCAAAATATTGCGCGATCGAACTATCAGCAATTTTCTCCAACTTAGAATACATCGTCAGCGGGTCTTCCGACAAACCCACATAATTGTTCAAAGACTTCGACATCTTCTGCACCCCGTCAGTCCCGATCAAAATCGGCATCAGCAAACCAAACTGCGGTTTCATCCCAAAATGCCGCTGCAAATCTCTCCCCACCGCAATATTAAACTTTTGGTCAGTTCCCCCCAACTCAAGATCAGCTTCCAAAGCCACCGAGTCGTAACCCTGCATTAGTGGATACAGAAACTCATGCAGATAAATCGCATTTTCCTGCTGCATCCTGTTATCAAATCCCTCTTTAGCGAGCATCTGCTGCACCGTCATCGTGCCTAGCAGTTCCAAAATCTTCGCCATGTCCAATTTTGACAACCACTCGGAGTTATAGCGAATTTCCAAACGTCCGGGCGTCTCAAAATCTAGAATCGGACGCACTTGGTCTAAATAAGTCTTGGCATTTTCCGCCACTTGTTCGGCCGTCAACTGGCTTCGCATCTCGGACTTTCCTGTCGGATCGCCAATTCTTGCGGTAAAATCTCCGATGACCAGTACCGCTGTGTGACCAGCATCCTGAAAAGCTCGCAGCTTGCGGAAGCAAATGCTGTGTCCCAAGTGAATGTCGGCCCCTGTGGCGTCGATTCCCAGTTTGACTCGCAAAGGTCGATCGACTTTTGCCAGCAGTTGGGCTAAATTTTCGTCAGGGTTGCTAGAATCAGGTCGATCTGGAAAAATCTCGCTGACGCCGCGGTAAAGCGCTGAAAGGTTAGGAGTTATCATCGGGGAGCGATCGTCCATCATATTTTGCCAAAGTGCAGCAGAATTAGTTACACTCACTGGTTGACGCATAAAAACATAACTATCACGCTACTATAATCCGAAAGCTGACCGGCTTTCATTAGCTGACCCCGCCCAAAAACGGATACCAGCCCCCGACAACAGTCGTGGAGATCCCCAAATTTTAGACTCTTGTTCAAACTCCCAGATTCATCTGTGGAATAAATCTAAAATCTAAAATCTAAAATCGACTGACAGTCTCTAGGGTTCGCATCTAAAATTAAAAGTCTTAAACCCCAAATCGAGTGAGGAAGTGAAATCCACGTGTCAACCAACGCAGTCCGCAATAACACGGAAAACTCAGCCCCCGTATTCGAGTTTGTTCAGTCAGTCAGTAAAGTGACTGCCGGAACCATACTCAGCATGACAATGCTTGCCAGTTCCGTAGTCGCTGGTGGACTGG
This sequence comes from Microcoleus sp. Pol12B5, assembly GCF_036701335.1. Taxonomy (NCBI): domain Bacteria; kingdom Bacillati; phylum Cyanobacteriota; class Cyanophyceae; order Oscillatoriales; family Microcoleaceae; genus Microcoleus; species Microcoleus sp. Pol12B5. The sequence goes on from NZ_JAUBQQ010000007.1 coordinate 34,304, forward strand.
TTGGCTTAGCGATCAGCTTCCGCAATTTGCCAGATGTTCGGATCTTGCAAACCTACTCTCCCACAGAAACTACCCACATTTACGACATCAACGGCAAGCCGCTAGCCAGCATCCACGATGAAGCCAACCGGGATGTCGTACCCCTTGACCAAATCTCTCCGAACCTGAAACGAGCTGTTCTGGCGATCGAAGATAGCAACTTTTTCACCCACAAAGGCATCAACCCAGGCGGGATAGCCCGAGCTCTTCTAGTCAACCTAGAGAAAGGTAGAACCGTTGAAGGGGGCTCGACTATGACTATGCAGCTAGTCAAGAACCTGTTTCTTTCTCCCCAGTCAAAATTTAGTCGCAAGGTAGCTGAAGCGGTAATGTCTATCCGCTTGGAGCAAATTCTCAACAAAGACCAAATTCTGCAACTATACCTGAATCAAATCTACTTAGGTCACAACTTGTATGGCGTAGAGACAGCCTCTCGAAGCTATTTCAACAAGTCAGCAAGTAATTTGACTCTTTCAGAAGCAGCGATGCTGGCCGGCTTAATTTCTGCCCCCGAAGAATACAGTCCTTTCGTCAATTACAAGTTGGCAAAAGAGCGGCAAACAATCGTTTTAGGCCGCATGAAGGATCTTAAATGGATTACGCCCGCCCAAGAGACTGCTGCCCGCCAGGAAAAAATTAAGCTAGGCAAAATTACCTCTTTTGGTGGCTCTCAAGTTCCTTACGTAACACAAGCCGTAGTCCAGGAACTGACGAGGCGTTTCGGGCGAGATGCCGTGGTTAAGGGAGGAATGCGCGTTCAAACCACGATCGACCTCAAAATGCAGCGCATAGCCGAAGAAACCGTCAAAGCGTGGCACAATCGGCTTTACTACCAAGGGCTGTTTTACGATCGCGAGGAAGGTCAAATTGCCCTAGCCGCCGTCGATCCACGCACCCACTTCGTCAAAGCAATGGTGGGCGGCGTCGATTACGAAAAGAGTCAGTTCAACCGCGCCATTCAAGCACGTCGCCAGCCCGGATCTTCTTTTAAACCTTTTATCTACTACGCTGCCTTTGCTAGCGGCAAATACAGCCCCGATTCAGTTGTCTACGACTCCCCTGTCGGCTACCGCGACGGCGACGGCTATTACTACCCTCAAAACTACGGCGGCGGCTTCTCCGGTGCAGTCAGCATCCGCAGAGCTTTGGAAGTATCTCTCAACATTCCCGCTGTCAAGCTTGGCCAAGAAGTCGGATTGAATAAAGTGATTGAGATTTGCCGCGTACTCGGCATCAGAAGTCCGATGGAACCGGTGATTTCTTTGCCCTTGGGTGCCGTTGACCTCACTCCTTTAGAAATGGCCGGAGCTTTTGCTACCTTCGCGAACAACGGCTGGCATTCTGACACCACATTTATCGTGCAAGTTACTGACAGCAGCGGCAACGTATTGCTCGACAATACCCCCAAACCCAAATTAGTTCTCAACTCCTGGGCGGCCGCATCTGTCAACAGCGCCCTGCAAGGAGTAATTAGCAGCGGAACGGCAAGGGCGGCTCAACTTGGGCGGCCGGCTGCTGGGAAAACTGGTACAACTTCCTCAGAACGGGATATCTGGTTTGTGGGTTACGTGCCGCAGTTGTCGGTGGCTGTTTGGATGGGCAACGACAATTATAGACCGATGAGCTACGGTGCTACTGGTGGTACTATTGTCGCCCCTGTTTGGCGTGATTTTATGAGCCAAGCTTTGGAAGGTGTTCCCGCAGAAAGTTTCAAACCTGCTTCATCTTTTGAGCGGCCTTAATTATCAGTCATTAGTAATTGGGCATTGGGCATTGGGCATTGGGCATTGGGAATACTTTCTTTTTCTTCCTTCTTCCTTCTTCCTTCTTCCTGACATCCGTTACATCCGTCGAGCGAATCCGTTGCCGACTTTCCTTCTTCATTCTGACACTAGGATTGTTTTTCCAGCTCAGATTTCATCCGCTCCAGCGTTGAGTTCATTTGCTCAAACATCTGCTGGGGCGTGATGCCAAATTGATTGAGCTGTGTTTTTAACTGCTCTACAGTCATCTGAGCCATGAAGTCCTCAGAAAGCTCAAAGCGCTTCATAAAAATACGGTAGCGCTCCATCATAGATTCCATCTGAGCGATGAACATTTTCTTGCCTTCGCGATCGAATTTGCCGTAATTGCCACCTAGTTTGATGAGAGATTGATAGTCTTCAAACAACAGTTTGGCTTCTTGCTGAACAATTTCTGAATCAAAAAATCCCATAGCTTTCCTAATTTTTTAATATTCTACTAATTTTGATCTAGGCGAGAAATCCCGCTGCTTTTTCTAGTATTTTATCAGTTTCCGGAGGAAGTCCCTACCCCTTAAGGCGCAAGAATAAGTAGAAATTTCCGTACAGCATAAGGCATGGGAATGGGGCATTGGGCATTGGGCTTGCGATAACAACAGTCAACTGTCAACAGTCAACTGTCAACAGTCAACTGACTTCAAACTTCCCCGATGCGTTCTAGAGGCCAAAACCGCACTACAGCGCGGCCGATGATATTCTGCTTAGGTAAAAATCCCCACCTGCTGGAGTCGTTGCTGTTGTTACGGTTGTCTCCCATCACAAAGTATTCATTTTCTGGGACACGATAAGGCCCCCACTGGTATTTAGGAGGTTCGGCAATATATTTTTCGAGGAGGGGTTGGTCGTTGAGATAAACTAAACCTTTTTTAACGGCGACGGTTTGACCAGGTAAGCCAATTACCCGCTTGATGAATGCTTGGTCTTGGGTAAAGCCTTGTTCTTGCAACTTTTCCGGGGGAGTAAAGACTACGATGTCGCCAGTTTTTGGAGGTTCGAGGTAGTAGGAGATTTTTTCGACTACGACGCGATCGCCCACGTGCAAAGTGGGTACCATAGAATCTGAGGGTATGTAGCGCGGTTCGGCGACCAAGGCTCGAATCACTATGGCTAAGCTCAAAGCAATAATCACTATCTGAAGATTTTCTCGCTGCGACTTCCACGCTTTTTGCCACCAGCTTTCAGGCGGATTTTCTGCTACTTCTGTACCCAAATTCTTTTTTTCAGATGTCATGAAAATCCTCGCTATATAGTTGCCACTAATTATCTGATTAAGCTCATCAGCATTTAAATTGCATCTCAATAAATAATTCAACAATGAGCGATTTGGGCACGCGAACCCGCCCCAAATATACAATTTAAATGCTGATTAGCTTACCTTGAAGAAGGTTGCTGTTAATTACTAGACTTGAAGTGCAGGCATTGGCAAAAAATCTACAAATGCTTCTGCGTTGCATCTACGGTTTCCCTATCAATCAAAGATTTATGCAATAAGTCTACTCTTGATATTAACTCATAAAAAAGGCAGAGAATTTAAATTCTCTACCTTTTTTATGTGAGGTTTTTGAGTTTTTTGCGATCGCGAGATTGGTTATTTCCCAACTTAACTCGCGATCGCACTTACTCAAACTTACTCAGCGCCTTGGGGGAGCAATTCCCGCTTTTGACCTTGCAGCACCTTAACAATTCCGTCCTCGCCCACATCCACAACAGCGGTGTCGCCGTCTTTGATGCGGCCAGAAAGGATTTCCTCAGCCAAGCTGTCTTCCAGCAAGCGCATAATGGCGCGGCGCAGGGGTCGAGCTCCGTAGCTGGGGTTGTAGCCTTCTTCTACCAAGCGTTCTTTGAATTTTTCGGTCACTTCCAGGGTGATGCCCTGTTCTGTCAAACGACCGAACACTTCTTTGAGCATGATGACCGCAATTTCCTTGACTTCTTCCTTGTTCAACTGGCGGAAGACGATAATTTCGTCGAGTCGGTTGAGGAATTCGGGGCGGAAGTAGTTTTTGAGTTCTTCGTTAACCAAAGAACGAATGCGGTTGTAATTAGCATCGGCTTGGTTGTCGCTGAACTCGAAACCGAGACCGCCGCCGCCTTTTTCAATCACCTTAGAACCGATGTTTGAGGTCATAATCAGCAGCGTATTTTTGAAGTCTACGGTGCGACCTTTGGCATCTGTTAAGCGGCCGTCTTCCAATATTTGCAACAGCATATTGAAGACATCGGGGTGGGCTTTTTCGATTTCGTCGAACAGCACGACGGTGTAAGGACGGCGGCGGACTGCTTCTGTGAGTTGGCCGCCTTCGTTGTAGCCGACGTAGCCCGGAGGGGAACCGATGAGTTTGGAGACGGTGTGCCGTTCCATGTACTCCGACATATCCAGCCGAATCATCGCATCTTCGGAACCGAAGAAGTAGCCGGCTAGGGCTTTGGTGAGTTCGGTTTTGCCGACGCCGGTAGGCCCGGAGAAGATGAAACTGGCGATCGGGCGATTGGGATTTTTCAAGCCAACGCGAGCGCGACGGATGGCGCGGGAAACGGCTTTCACTGCTTCTTCCTGGCCGATCAAGCGCTGGTGCAAGGTATCTTCCATGTGCAGTAGCTTTTCGGATTCGGATTCGGTCAGTTTGTTGACCGGGACTCCCGTCCAGCTTGCCACGATTTGAGCGATATCTTCTTCGGTGACTACTGGCGATGGGTCGGTTTCGCCGGTGCGGGCCGAGTCGGTTTTTTTGGCTTGGGAAATAGCGCGAATTTCGGCTTTGATGGTCATTTCCCGATCGCGCAATTCGCCGGCTTTGTCAAAGTCTTGAGAACGCACCGCTTCGTCTTTATCTTTGAGGACTTGGCGGAGTTCTTTGTCAAGTTCTTTAGCTGCGGGGGGCAGTTGGGAGTTGATCAAGCGGACTCTAGAACCAGCTTCGTCTACCAAGTCAATTGCTTTGTCTGGGAGGAAGCGATCGGAGATGTATCGGTGAGAGAGTTTGGCTGCGGCTTCCAGGGCCGTGTCCAAGATTTTCAGCTTGTGGTGCTGTTCGTAGCGTTCTCGCAGACCGAAGAGAATCTCGATCGTCTCGTCAACGGTGGGTTCGCCGACCATGACGGGCTGGAAGCGCCGTTCTAGGGCTGCATCGCGCTCGATGTGCTTGCGGTACTCGTCGAGGGTCGTAGCGCCGATACATTGGAGTTCGCCTCTTGCCAGAGCCGGCTTGAGGATGTTCGCTGCGTCGATCGCCCCTTCCGCCGCACCTGCACCGATCAAAGTGTGCACTTCGTCAATCACCAAAATCACGTTACCCGCCGTCCGGATTTCGTCCATGATTTTTTTGAGGCGTTCTTCAAATTCGCCCCGGTATTTCGTACCGGCAACCAGCAAGCCGATGTCGAGGGTGACGACGCGCTTGTCTTCGAGGATATCTGGGATGTCGTTGTTAGCGATGCGCTGGGCCAGGCCTTCGGCGATCGCGGTTTTGCCGACTCCGGGTTCCCCGATGAGCACCGGGTTATTTTTGGTGCGGCGACCGAGGATTTGAATTACCCGTTCAATTTCTTTTTGGCGTCCGACTACTGGGTCTAGTTTGCCATCGACCGCCATTTGAGTGAGGTTGGCTCCAAATTCATCGAGGGTTGGGGTTTTGGTGCGAGCGCCGCCGCCAGTGGCTGCGACTTCTGCGGTTTCTCCCAGCATCCGAATCACTTGGGTGCGGACTTTCGACAAGTCTACTCCCAGGTTTTCTAAGACTCTGGCCGCTACTCCTTCACCTTCGCGGATCAGGCCGAGCAGCAGGTGTTCAGTACCTATATAGTTGTGTCCGAGTTGGCGAGCTTCTTCTAGGGATAGTTCTAGAACCCGCTTGGCGCGGGGGGTGAACGGAATTTCTACTGCTACGAAGCCGGAACCGCGCCCGATGATTTTTTCCACTTCAATCCGAGCGTCTTTGAGGTTGACCCCCATTGATTTGAGGACTTTAGCTGCAACCCCGGTTCCTTCACCGATCAGACCCAGGAGGATCTGTTCTGTCCCTACGAAGTTGTGACCCAGGCGGCGAGCTTCTTCCTGGGCCAACATGATTACTTTTATTGCTTTTTCTGTGAAGCGTTCAAACATGATTTATTCCCATCACCTGCTGCTATGTGCCCGTTTCGAGGTCACGCTCGCACGACGAGCGTTTGTGTTCGAGTGTTAACTCGTACTGCTTATTCTAGCGCGACACTCCCAACCTATCTGCCGCACTCGGCTGCGGTTGCAGATTCCAGGCTCATGTTGCAGGGTGGCTTTCAACTGGGAAGACCCAAATGGTGGCTGACCTACAACCTCCCCTAGACTGCAAGAAGATTGCTCTTCTCGGCCCGTGCCCAACCTACGACTGCGTATTGATGGATTCTAGCATAATCTTTTTGGCTGTCATGTAGGTGCAAAAGTGATAATTCTCGAAGTACAGGCCGGGTTTTGCACAAAACTTATTAGTTTGATGGGCGATCGATCCCCTAAACTCATCCTTAAGCAGCAGCCCATCTCCCGAATATGTTGGTTTGGGAGGGCGACAGCGAGCTGGGCTTTTTTTATCTAAAATTTTGCCCCCGATTCATTGAAGATTTGGGTAGTCTTCATGTTGTCAGTTGTGCGATCGCTCCTGAGCAATTAGTGAGTGTTACTACACTCCGAGGAGTTTGGCTCAGACTATACTCAGCATGGTTCAAGACCTTGCTTTCGTAGCAGAGTGCTGTGGTCGTTAACTCCTGTGACTTAAAAGTCTGAAACTTCAATTTTGGAAAAGAATTGAAATCCTGGTTAAAATCCCAAGAACATGGGATAAAGACATAATCAAACTAATCAACTTATTATTTTAGGATTATAAATTGTAGATATCAAATGGTAGAAGCTATCAAACTTAACAATAATCAAACCACCACAGCCGATTGGCGACTAACTCCTGGCTACTTGCATGAAGGTCGATCGGATTTTGAATCAGCACATATTTTGTTAGGTCGTTTCTTAGCCGACAGAACCTCAGAAGACCCGTTGGTAGAAAAACAACTATTTGCTAGCGATGGCATTTTTGAGTGGGGACACGCCAAGCCTTTAGAAAAAGTGATTAATTCACAGTCAGACTTGGAGTTTCTACTGTTGCATCCCAATTTGTTACGCAACTGTATTACTATTATCGAACCTTGGGAACACGTAGGCGTTAACGCTAAGGGCGAAGATGTTCGGGCTTCCAAAAATGTCGCCTACATTGCTCAGAAAGTCGCCGATATGGACTCAGTATTACTACCTGTTTGGTCAACAGGAGTCCTCGATCCAGAAATAGTTGTTCCCGCAATTAACTCTGGTTATGCAGTGGTAGTCGAAGGCGGCGATCCATCGACATACGATGCCTCCACTTGGACAAGTCCGGCCTGTCCGCGAGAGGATATGTTTGCATTAGTGGAAAAATTGCTGATTTCGCGATCGCCCACCAGTGCCCCCGCAATATTCATTTGTGTGGGACACCAGTTAGCTGCTGAATGTCATATACGGCTCATCCGTCGTGCAGTCAAACAAGTCCTCAATATGACATCTTTAGAACGCGATAAGGAGAATAAAGCACTGCGATCGTTGCAAGAAGTCTGCCAGCGCATCGAAGCAATGGGCAAGACATTGCCAGTCAAAAAGCGTGATGGACGAGTTGTTGCGAATGGCTGGAATGACGAGCATTTTGCCGTGACGCTCAATGAATTAAAAGAAGTAGGCGATTGCGTGTTGTTGCCTTATCAGTCTCCCGACGGCGATGCCTTGGGTATTCCTTGGGAACTCATTCATGCCCACGATGTAACGGCTGATGCACATGAAGGTGTGATTGACACAACGATTCAATACGAGCGTGAAGTATCAATTTCGATGTTTCATTCGGATGAAGTCAACGAAGAAGCAATATTGTTTGCAAACTGGGCTTACCGCAGTATTCATGACGCTATTGTTCCCTATCGGCACATCATCGCTGGAAGCGCTATGTCATGGCTGATACAACTGCCCGATTCCCTGGAAATCCTCTGTTCTACAGCAGCGGATGGCACCATACTTACGGAATGTTCGGCTACCTGCATCAACTACAAAGACTTTGAAACTAAGAAAATTAGACGCTCGTTTACTTGCCAGTTCCATCCAGAACTGCTCTCCGATTTGCGTGCGATCGGTAACAGTGAAGCTCCTTCCTATTCAACTTTAAAAAATGATGATGGTGTGCGCTTATTTGTCCGGCTGCTGTATGCGGGAATGCAAGAGTAATGCTATTAGCTTGCGCCACCTTTTGCTTGGCGCAATTACTACTTTGAAGGGTGAAGATGACAATTGAACTGAAACCACCACAGCAACAGATAGAGCAGAGACCAGGTGCGATCACGCAGGAACCCCAAGAGAGTATCGGACTAACTTCATTATTTCTGGCGATCCTTGCCTTATCCTTTGCCGCCATCTTCATCAGATTGAGCGAACGGGAACTCGGTCCGGTTGCGACGATATTCAATCGCTTCTGGGTAGGTACTGTGATCTTAGGATTAGGGAATCTGTTCAAGACATTGAGCGAAAGACACTCCCACGACTCCTTCCTCCAAAAGCAACATTACACCAGCATCGATCTAGTCTTGTTGCTGGCAATGAGTGTTTTTTTCTCAAGCACCTTAATCAGTTGGGCTTGGTCTCTAACTCAGACCAGTGTGGCAAACTCTAATCTATTACATAACGTAACCCCCCTTTTCACCACGCTGATAGGATGGCTATTTCTCAGTCAATCTTTTGATGGCAGATTCCTCATTGGCATGGTAGTCGCCATCACCGGATCAATCTTAATTGGACTAGGTGATTTGCATATAGGGAGTGATAATTTTACAGGTGACTCACTTGCCATCCTATCTGCAGTCTTTTCTGCCGCCAATCTGCTGACTGTAGAAAAACTTCGAGCCAAGTTTTCAGCGACAACGATACTTTTGTGGTGTTCCTTTTTCGGGGCAGTATTAACTTTCCCCATCGTTTTGCTAACGGAAGATGTATTTTTTCCCTCTTCTTGGGCTGGGTGGTTGGCAATAATTGCCCAAGCCTTGGTCTGCCAAGTTTTGGGTCAAAGCCTTCAGGCTTATAACCTCAAAGGATTTTCTTCTGGCTTCGTTGCCGTCTTCCTGTTGCTAGATCCAGTGATTACTGCCATACTTGCTTGGATAATCTTTTCGGAACAGTTAAGTCCTCTAAACTGGTTGGCGTTTTCTGTAGTTTTGGCAGGCATATACCTGGCAAAGTCTAGCCAAGGAAGCGACAAAGTTACCCCTTTGGAAAGTTAAAAGCCAAAAAAATATTTCTTCTGTGTTTAAGTAATGGAGGTTTTTAGTTAGATGGAAATCATTTGGAAACAAATTAAGGAAAAGCTACTTGATTCACACATAACTGTTGCACACATACCGCTGACTAAAATAGTTCTAGTCGTCATTATTATCACGCTCACACAACTGTTGAGAGGATTGTTCTTTTCGATTGCCATCAAGAGAATCAAGCTTCTTACTAACGGAACGGAGACCACACTGGACGATGAGTTAGTTGAGATTCTAGAGCAACCATCAGGGTGGCTAATTTTCATCGCTGGACTTTGGATAGTGCAGGTGATTTTGGTAGAGAATATCAAGCCTCAAGTAAGCGAGACGCTAGCTAAGATTCTCAGTCTGAGCGCTATTGTTACGGTTGCATATATTGTTTACCGCGCCTCTCCACTGTTGGGAGAGATACTGAGAAAACTGACGCTGAACACCAAAACCGAACTAGACGACTTGCTCGTACCCTACGTGCCTCGTCTGTTTCAGACGGTGGCACTCGCTGTTGTAGTGTTAAAGGCTAGCGAGTTGTTGTTAGGAGCATCTGCAAGTGCGCTCATTGGTCTATTAGGTGGAGCGGGAATCACGTTCGGTTTGTTGGTTAAAGACATTATTTATGACTGGTTTTGTACCATCATTATTTATACAGATAATCTATATCGACCTGGTGACTGGGTGATGGTGGAGGGAATAGATGGTAGTGTTCAAGTTTTAGAGATTGGCATCAGAACTACAAAGCTTCGTCTAGCAAAATGGGATTCTATCAAAAAGATACCTAATTCCAAAATGATTACGGGAATTGTCGAGAATTGGTCGCAAAATCCAGCGTCAGAAAAATCATTTGGCATTAATTTGAGTCTCAAAATTGACAGTGTTTCTGCAGAAAAAACTGCGATAATTTGCGAGGCAATTCAGAAAGTACCTACCTCTATTAATTCCTTACATGAAAGGTGTTTTGTTTGGCTAGACAGACTTGAACAGAATGCTCGAGTCATAAATATTCGAGCCTTTAATAACAATCTGGATTTATACTTTGACGCTTGTCACGAATTGAATTTAGCCATCTTATCACTACTGGAAAAAGAGGGTATAGATACCCTGCATCTGGAATTTAGAACATACCTCGGAAGTTATAAGCCAACTTTGGAAATAGCTTGTAAAGTGATAAGTTGACGTTGCACTTTCCCAGGGATAAGGGAGCGCGATCACTACCTGTGTTGCCAACTGAAGTATCGATTTCAAGGCTCCACTCGGAGGAAGTCAACGAATAAGCAATCTTGTTTGCAAATTGCACTTACCCCAGTATTCATGATGCGATTGTTCCCTATTGGCACATCATAGCTGGCAGCGCTCTATCATTGCCGATCCAAATGCCCGATGCCAAAGATCAATTATTCAATTAAGAATGAAAACAAAAACTAAAAACTGGTTTAAACTTGCTTTTCAGTTCAGAGGCTCAGTTATTTTAGCCATTTATCAACGAGTTATTGGGTTTGGTCTGTTTAGTTTTTTTGTGTCTGTACTTTACTATTTCAAACTCCCTGTATCTCAACCTATTTTGGGAAGTATTATTCCCAGCATTGTCTTAGGCTTATTACTGGTTTTTCGTACTAATACCGCTTACGAAAGGTTTTGGGAAGGTCGTAGATTATGGGGAAATTTAGTCAACGACGCCCGTAACATGGTTTGGCAAATTGGGGCAATGATGAACGATATTGAACCAGAAGATCGAGCCAAAAGAATTGGAGTCATTCGCATAGTAGCTGCTTTACCTGTGGCCTGTAAATTGTATCTTAGGTCAGAACCTGTAAATAGCGAATTAGAAGAATTGATGTCTCGATCTCAGTATTTGCAGCTAAAGACAATCAATAATCCACCGCTACAAATAGTCTTTTGGATAGGAGATTATCTACAACAGCAGTATCAACGTGGTAACGCTGTCTTACATTACGGTCATGTAGTTTTTCTGCAAGCTACTCTGAAGAGTATGATGGAGTCTTTAGGACACTGCGAACGCATTTTAAGAACGCCCCTCCCCCTAGCTTATTCCATTCATCTCAAGCAACTACTATTAATTTACTGCCTGTTATTGCCTTTCCAGCTAGTTAAAGATTTGGGCTGGGGGACAGGCTTGTTTGTTAGTTTGATTAGTTTTACGTTACTTGGCATTGAAGAAATTGGTCTGGAAATAGAAAACCCGTTTGGTTATGATACCAACGACTTGCCTCTTGATGCTATTTGCAACACAATCAAATACGACATTGAAGAGTTTCTCACTTGTAACCCCCACCTCAAACTTAATCCCGATAAAATTTACCAAGAAGATTGGTCTGATAAACAATTGTAACAATTTGATGCCTAAAAAAACAATGAATTTTGAGGTAATATAAATTGTGAGGACTTACCCACAAACTATACTTGTAGTGTGCGCATAAAGCACCTTACTACTATAGATAGTAGAATAAGAGAAGGAATGCAGCGTAAGTCCTGTTGGTTTCATTGCTAAAAAAAAATACTTAGGTGAGTACCTAAAACTAGGAACAGGAAAATATCCAATGAAATTAGACAAGTTTGTACTAGCACAAAATATGGCATTTCTAATAGCCATTCCACCAGAAAGTAATTTGGCGAAATTGCTCTCCTTTTGCTTAGCGACAAAGGCTAGAAAAAAGACGACCGGAACAGACATCTTAAAAATAACCTGTGACCTAATGGAAAACCCATCTAATTTGCCCTATTGGACTCAAGACGTGATGGGGCTAGATTTAGATTACACCAGTGAAGAGTGGAAAGCTTTAGGAGAAATGGGCATCAACGATGCAGAGGAGTTTATGGCTGCCCTCTTGCAAGAGTTGGAAAATTTGACTTTGTAATATTTGGTCCTGGCGTCACCAAAGAAACTCTCAAATTCCAAAAACTATATCAAAAGCACTCATCAGAGCCACATAAGTAGGTAGGCGGCATTAAACAGAGCCATGTAACAGTATGTAAACAGCGCTGACTTAGCCACGCTTAGGGCTAAGGATATTTTACAATCGCTTACATAATTGCGTTTTATAGCGCCTACCTACTTAGTTAAAAAACCCTGTCTTTAGACAAGGGATGGTCAACTTTCAAGAGAACAACAAAAATATGTCTTTAAATGTTGAACTTTTAGAGCAAAGTTTCGAGAAAATAAAACCTAGTGCTGATGAATTTGCCGCTAGCTTCTACGAAAAATTGTTTACAGCTCACCCCGAGTTGAAACCGCTTTTTGCCAAAACTGATATGGAAAAGCAACAGAAAAAGCTCCTAAGTGCTCTGGTTTTAGTAGTAGAAAATCTCCGTTCTCCAGAGGCTTTAGGGCCAGTTCTCAATGCACTGGGAGGCAGACACATCGGTTATGGAGTAATTCCCAAATATTATGGTCCAGTTGGAGACGCACTACTAAGTGCTTTTGAGCAGTCTCTCCAGCAAGATTGGACAACCGAAGTAAAGCTGGCGTGGACAGATGCTTACATAGCAATTACTGGTTTGATGTTAAAAGGCGCAGGTGTAGAAACTACACCTGAAGAAGTTCAATTAGAAACAGAGATAATTCCAGAGAAACAGGTGACTATAGCAGCTAATCACCAACTAGAATCAGTTCAAGAAGAAGAGCCAAAGTTAGCCGTAGATATACTGGCAAGCAGTTTTGAGAAAATCAAACCTCGTGCTGATGAATTTGCCGCAAGCTTCTACGGAAACCTCTTCATCGCGCACCCAGAATTTAAACCGCTGTTTGCTAATATCGATTTAGAAAAGCAACAGAAAAAGCTCATAAATGCTTTGGTATTGGTAGTAGAAAATCTCCGCTCTCCAGAAGCTTTAGTGCCTGTTCTCAATGCCTTGGGAGGCAGACACATCGGCTATGGGGTAATTCCCAAATATTATGGGCCTGTTGGAGACGCACTGCTGATGGCTTTTGAGCAGTATCTCGAAGAAGATTGGACTCCCGAAGTCAAGCTGGCGTGGACAGATGCTTACAGAGCAATTACTGGTTTGATGTTAAAAGGCGCAGGTGCAGATTCTTCACCAAATGTTGTCGCCGATAAAAAAGATGTCACCCACCATCAGCCACAAGAATCACAGACACAATTAGTGAACGAATCTAAGGCGATTGCGCTACCAACCGAGGAACAGAAAAAGCCTTTAGTATCTATTCAGTTGGATGCTGAAATTATCCAAAAAATGCTCTCGAAAATAACTGATAGTTATCAGCAATTTCAGGGTCAATCACTCATTCAGCGCTTGGGTGAAGTTCTCAAAGGAATTGTAGGAAAACTCATTGATAATTTTTGGGCACAACCTGCCTGGTTAGTGGCTATTGTTTCAGCCGTTCTGTTCATCATAATTTATGTGGCGGCAGACGATAATTCTTTGATTGGAGAGATTTTGCAGAGTGTTGATGCTCTTAGTATGGTCGTTGCTTTAATTTTATTCATTAAGGAAGCTCCGGATCGCAGGAAGCAATTTCATTACCAAGCTTGGAGTACAGTTGATGCAGCGCACGGCGTAAAAGTTAGCTATGCAAGAGTTCTGGCACTCCAAGATTTGAATGAAGATGGTGTTTCTCTCAGAGGTGTAGATGCTATTGGTGCAGAGTTAGTAGCTATTAATCTCTCTAGGGCCAATCTAAGTGAAACCAAATTGAGTGAAGCGGACCTCAGTAATGCCAACCTGAGCCACGCTAACCTCAATAATGCTAACCTCAGTCAGGCTAAATTGAGTGGTGCTAATCTCAGTCATGCCAACCTGAGTTTTGCTCGCTTGAGTCAGGTTAATTTCAGTAGTGCCAACCTCAGTGGCGCTAATTTAATTTGTGCAGACTTGAGTAACGCAAATATGAGCGGCGTCAATTTGACGAATGCTAGTTTGAGTGGTGCTAACCTGAAGAGTGCCTACCTAACTGGTGCAAATCTCAAAGGTGCTAAAGTTAGCATTTCTGAGCTGAGCGGTGCTTTGCTCACAGGTGCTGTTATGCCTGATGGGTCGAAGTATAAGTCTCTGGAAGATGGGGGCACAAATAAATAAAGTGATGCCAGCTTTGTTATGACTTTGAGGTCAGCTTTTTTACTAAAATGGTGAGGATTCCTTGGGGAGAAAAGCTTTGGCTTACTGAAATGCGATCGCTATTAATAGTGAGAGATTACGTCTTGGGGCGCTTGTCTCCCCCTTAAATTTCTACCCCAATCCGCCGTCAGCAGGTCTTTTGACAGGGTTGTCACCCCGTCATGTCAAGAAATCTAAATGCTTTCCCGGTTGCGATCGCAACTCTTCCAAAGTCCCTTGAATTTTTAACTGCCCATTTTCCAGAATCACAATCCAGTCTGCTCGATCGATCTAGGGCGATGGCTAATGATAATGGTAGTTTGACCTTGCCTGTGAGCGAATAGCTGGTCTAAAACTTCCGTTCCACTCACAGGCTCTAGAGATCTCGTGGATTCATCTAAGATGAGTACATTGTATTAAACCCACTTACCAAAATAACTGACGCACGCTCAGTTTATTCTACTAATAATCTAACTTAACCTGCTACAACAGCGAGAAACAAGTGAGATTAAAACGGAGCGCACGGGTATTTACATATCCAATTACAACCGAAAGTCGCCGTCGCCACTTGCAACAATTTCTATCCTGTACCTCAATTAACGATCGCGCTAATTTTCTCTTCATAACTTATTGGTTAATAAGTTACATGGAGACCCGTGGGTAAATTATCTAGCTCAATATTCATTAGATATGCAAGAGTTGATGAAGTTAACTCGTAATCAACGTCCAGGGTAAGCGCATCTTAAGTGGTTACTTACGATACAGACAAATTGCCTTTACTGCTAAAATAGGTCAAAGATATTAATTTTTTGGCAAGGAGCAGAGCTAAAATCAACTTATTTTTGCGTTCTCAAACATTCTCTAATTTTAGTGAGTTGGCAAAATGTAGTTTTAAATACTGCTTTTTGCAACTAATAATGCAAGAGAAGGAAATTAAGTTCAGTTAGGACAATTTTTTGAGTTTTTTCTATATCAAGTGCAAAAAATTTGTCAAATTTTATACAACATTAGATGCGCTTACCCTGAATCAACGTCGCTTTTATAAACGTAGTTGCAGGGCTGCAACCCCTATTCGGTCGAGTTCCTCGACCTGTTGACCACCCTCCCAGCAATCTCAGTTAAAGGCGCAATAAATTACATTATCAACTCAAAATTTATCGATCGCCAAATGCCAGTTTTTCTGATGCAGCCGATCGCACATCTGCACTTTCTCATCCGCCAAATATCGCTGAAATTCCGGTTTTTCCAGACCGCTGCGCCACATCACCAGAGCATCTTCCCCAGTGTCTTCGTAGTATCGCTTGCGCCGTCCAGCCTCTTTAAAACCAAACTTTTTGTACAGGGAAACTGCGGCTAAATTCGAGTCCCGCACTTCTAAAGTTGCCCGTTCTAATTGTCGGTCACAAGCCGATTTTAGCAAAGCCAAAAGCAGAGCTTGTCCCAAACCCTGACCTTGAAACTGAGGATGAATTGCCAGCATTATAATGTGAGCTTCTTCTAAAATCGCCCACAAACAACCGATACCAATGAGAGTTGGCGGAATCTGTAGGGGCGGTGTCTCCGTGCCCGCCCGAATCTGTAGGGGCGGTGCCCCCGTGCTCGCCCGAATCTGTAGGGGCGGTGCCCCCGTGCCCGCCCGAATCTGTAGGGGCGGTGTCCCCGTGCCCGCCCCCTCCCATGTCCAAAGACCTAATAAATCGCTGTTAGGACTGTCTAACTCGCGCCTGTAGCCTTCGATCGCCCAAATTCCGCCAAAACAAAGTCGATCGAGTTCGACTGCACTGTTGAGGTCTTCTGTGGCGAGATGTTTAATTTGTAGAAAACGCACAGTCGATTTTAAATTTTAGATTTGAGATTTTAGATTGGATAATTACTCACTGCAAGGATGCTCCAGTTCGATCGAGTCTCAGTCAGCCTGCTTGCGGAATGAATCTGGGGGCAACTGACCCAATTGCTTGCCGTCAATTGTACACTGGGAAAGACCGTAAGGATAGTTATTGCGCGATGGTATCAACTCAATCTTTCGGGGTGGAATCGGGACTTAAGTATCTGTCTGAGTCTCAACAAGCCCTGCAAACTCGATCGCCCAATCAAGAACTGTTACCGCTGACAGCCAGTGTTAACAGCAGCGATCGGTTAGAAATCGGAGGCTGCGAGGTGACAGCTTTGGTGGAGCAATTTGGCTCGCCGTTGTATATTTTAGACGAAGAAACGTTGCGGGCGGCTTGTACCCAGTACCGGGATGCTTTTAAGCGTTACTATCCGGGCGAATCTCAAGTGCTCTATGCTTCTAAAGCTTGGAGTTGTTTGGCAGTTTGCGCGATCGCAGCGGACGAAGGTTTAGGGATAGATGTCGTATCCGCCGGAGAAATCTACACTGCACTGCAAGCCGGTGTCAGTCCCGACAAAATCTACTTCCACGGTAACAACAAGTCCCGCGAGGAACTGCGGCTAGCTGTCGAAAGCGGCTGCATTACCGTAGCCGACAATTGGCGGGATTTAGAGACTCTAGCAGAGTTGGGAGAATCGGGTGTCAGCAGCCTCACAGGTGGGCCGACACGAGTTATGGTGCGGTTTACTCCTGGAATTGAGTGTCACACCCACGAGTACATTCAGACGGGTCAAATCGATAGTAAATTTGGCTTTGATCCCAACTCGCTCGATCGAGTATTTAAATTCATCAGCCAACAATCGTCGTTATTTTGCGTGGGAGTGCACGCTCACATCGGCTCTCAGATTTTTGAACTGCAACCCCATGACGATTTAGCCGAAGTCATAGTTCAGGCCTTGACTAAAGCACAGAGTTATGGTTTACCAGCAACAGAAATTAATATTGGTGGCGGGTTGGGCATTCGCTATACTGAAGCGGACGATCCTCCCAGCATTGAAGATTGGGCTCGTACAATTTGCTCTGCAGTGGTAGCAGCTTGCGAACGGCAGAAATTGCCATTACCGAAATTGCTATGCGAACCGGGTCGATCGCTCGTCGGTACAGCCTGCGTTACAGCTTACACCGTTGGCTCTCAAAAAGTCATTCCGGGAATGCGGACTTATTTAGCTGTGGATGGAGGTATGTCGGACAATCCGCGTCCTATTACCTATCAATCAGTTTATCGAGTCCTCGCAGCCGGTAAAATGTCTGCTCCCTTAACGGAAACAGTGACAATTGCTGGGAAACACTGCGAGTCAGGGGATGTTCTGATTAAAGATGCCAAATTGCCAGAGTGTCAGGCCGGAGATGTCCTCGCGGTTACGGCCACAGGGGCATACAATTACAGTATGGCTTCTAACTATAACCGAGTACCCCGACCGGCAGCGGTTTTAGTGAGGAATGGGGAAGTTAACGCGATTATACAGCGGGAAACTTACCAGGATTTGCTGAGGCTTGACCGCCTTCCTGAACGACTCGGAGCTCCAAAGTAAAAACTTAGAAGTTAAAAGTTAAAAGAAAGACAATCCATGTTTACTTAGTGATGATTGCTTTTTCACTTTTAACTTTTGCCTTGTTCAGTCACGCGATTGGATTGACACTTCCCGGTCTAAAAATACGGGGATTTTCAGCATATTCCTTATAACAACTGTTCATGGTTCATGGGTTCGAGTGCATCACGGTTCGCGGTTCACAGGCGGTAGCGTTCGATGAACCATGAACAATCAACAATCTGGCTTTGACTTGGCCCTGGTTCAGTCCTTATTGATTCAAGGGATCGATATTGGACTGGTTTTTGCCCTTGCGTATTTGGTGCTCGTCATTGTTGGCGAGCGCAGAACGCTGTGGATGGTACGGGGATTTATCATTTTGATGCTGGCGGCGGCGGTGAGCAACTGGGCTGGATTGAGGCTGTTGCACGTTGCCCTCAACAGCTTGGTAACTGGTTCGGCTGTGGCAATGGCGGTAATATTGCAGTCGGAGTTTCGCCGATTTCTGGAACAATTGGGTCGGGGGGAATTTCGGCAATTGTTTGGACGAGATCGCCGACCTACTCCCGAACCGGACAGCGTAATAGATGAAATTGTGGACGCCGTAAAAGAACTTTCGCAAAACCGCACGGGCGCTTTACTAATTATAGAAACAGATTCTCCGATCGACGATCGGGATTTTTCTGTGCCGGGATTAAAGCTAAATGCTGAAGTTTCTAAAGAATTGTTGCAGACTATCTTTCAGCCACAAACTTTGCTGCACGACGGAGCTGTTTTGATTCGAGGTTCGCGGATCGTGTCGGCGGGGGTAATTTTGCCTTTGTCCGATCGCACTGCGTCGCGGCAGTTGGGAACCCGCCACCGGGCGGCGATGGGGATTACGGAACGGGTGCAAGCTTGCGTGTGCGTGGTGGTGTCCGAGGAAACGGGTTCTATTTCTTTAGCCCAGATGGGACTTTTAAATCGACCTTTGACTAGCAACAAACTTAAGGAATTGCTGGAAGCAAAGCTGTTTCCGTCCGAGGGAGAAAGAGTTGTGGCTCCAATTCCGATCGGCAATCTCGGACGCCAGATAGGATTGAAGGGAGTGACGCTATTAAAACGGATACTGCGCCGTTAGTCGGGTAATCGGGAGAAACCATGAGTCAAGGAATTTGCTTGGAAAAGTTGCCGGAGGATCTGCAACAGGAACTACTGCCTAAGCACATAGCAGTGATTATGGACGGGAACGGGCGCTGGGCTAAGAAGAGGGGGTTGCCGCGGATTGCGGGACACCGCCGAGGAGCTAGCACTCTGAAGGAACTGCTGCGCTGCTGCAAAGATTGGGGGATTCCAGCTTTAACGGCCTATGCTTTTTCGACGGAGAATTGGGGGCGGCCGGCCGGGGAAGTGGATTTTTTAATGAGTTTGTTTGAGGGTAAGCTGCGGCAAGAATTGCGGGAGATGGTGGACGAGGACGTGCAAATTCAATTTATGGGGAATTTGCAGGCTTTGCCGAAGTCTTTGCAGGCGCAAATCGAGCGTTCTGTGACGGCAACTCAGCACAATCAGGGGATTTTGTTTACGGTGGCGACGAATTACGGGGGGCGTCAGGAGATTGTACAAGCTTGTCGGGCGATCGCGACTCAGGTGCAAGAGGGCAAGTTGCAGCCGGAGGAGATTGATGAGGTTTTATTTAAACGCTATTTGTATACTGCTGATGTTTGTGACCCGGATTTGCTGATCCGGACGAGTGGGGAAATGCGGTTGAGCAATTTTCTACTATGGCAAATGGCTTATTCGGAAATTTACATTACTGAGACGCTGTGGCCGGATTTTGATCGATCGGAGTTTCACCGGGCTTTGTCTGATTATCAGAAGCGCAGCCGCCGATTTGGCAAAGTGTAACGCTTTTGGATTTGGGATTTTAGATTTTTTGGTTGATTTTTCAGTTTCCAAGTAGGTCATCTCCTGCTCAACATAACGATTTTAGATTTTAGATTGGAGGACAAATCTAAAATCTAAAATCTAAAATCTAAAATCAAATTAGGGGCCGGAGAAAACGGCAGCTTCAATGTCCTGACGTGAGAGGGAGTATTTGAATGCTCGTTGAATGTCTTGGCCGTCGGCTCCAGAATCGATGTAGCGGACGGTGAGTTGGTCGATATCGAGGGAGAGTTCTGCTTTCCATGTAAGTTGCTCGATCTGCCAGCAGTGGAGTTCTCGCTGATCTTGCTGGCAGCCGTGGCTTTTTAGCCACTGCTCGATTTCCGGGAGTGGATGGTTGTACAAAGGAGTGTCAGCGGAAGGAAGAGTCATGGGATTTTAGATTTTAGATTTTAGATTTTAGATTGGGGATTTCGGATTGAGGATTTCCGATTTTAGATTGGAGATTTGGGATTTGAGGGTTTAATTGCCGCGAATTAAGCCGATCGCGATCGCCAGTACCAAACATCCGATTAAGCTAGCTCCCATGATAAACAGGGCGAACATTTCTCCGGGGGAAAGAGGTCGATCCGTGGGATCTAGGTAAGCGGAGTTGTAAGTTTTTTTGCCGGAACCCGAAACCGGAGTATTGAAGCCTGGGGGTGGCCCAATCACGTTCAGGCGAGAATAGCCTATTTTGAGGTCGTAGGCGAGGCGACGTTCTGGGTTGCTGAGGGTGGCGTAGGCGTTGTTGAGCTGCTGAAATTTGGCGGTGGCGACCGAGGGCGGCAGCTCGGTGGTATCGGGATGGTAGAGTTTGCTCAGTTCCCGGTACGAGCGCCGAATTTCGATCGGCGATGCGGAAGGATGCAGCCCTAACAAGCCGTAGTAACTAGAACCCAAGGGGGTTTTGCCGGGTATTTTCTGACTTTTGCTGTTTGCCGTTCCCTCGTTAGGAGTCACCTCAGCGCCTCTGGGCTTGTTTATAATTTTTGATTATTTTAAAGCAGATTTGAGGGTAGCGCCACTGTCTGCGATGTCGAGGGGTTGAGGGTGGGCGATCGGCTCAAGGTACGATCGCCGACTTTAAACTATGAATTGGTCGAGCGCAAATTCTGCACATCCTCAACGCTAAGCCCGGTAACTTGGGCGATCGTGGCATTATCTAGCTGTGAAAGTAATTGTCGGGCGATCGCTAGCGTTTCTTTTCGTATTCTTTCCTGTCTTGCTGCCTGTCTTGCTTCTTCAACAGCTTTAATAATTACCCCCTGTTGATCGTGAATAAACTGTTCCCTGCGTTCCAAAACTTCTACTTCTTCCCGACTTAACCGGGCTTGATTGGCAAGATCGAATGCTTTGTGGATTTCCGGTACGCTATCGATTGTTTCGGGAACTTCTGAGAGAATTCTGGCATATTTCATGAAATATATCCATTTATCTGTCAAAGTTTCTAGTTGACTTGCTTCTTTATGGAATTTAGGTAATTCTATAAAGACTAAATTCATGGCATCTTCGGGATAGTTTAAATTGCTTTTAACTTCTTTATACACAAATCTCGAAATTAAGTTAGGGCTGTTGCGAAACATTTCAAAATCTGTAATGGTTAAAGCTATTAATGGCTTGAGCATTCGATAGCCTTCTCCTCTTTGCAATTGAAATGCGTAGGTTGTGGCTGCATTGTACAACACCCGATTGCCAGAATATTGAACGTTGAGAACTAGAATTTCAATAATGACTAAAGTGCCATCGTCTAGTTTGGCTGTGACATCGAGGTAAGTATCTTTTAAACTTTCAAGTTGCCTCGGCAGATTCTGGTTGATAATTTCTAAGTCTTGAATGGTGGGATTTCCTTCATAAATCAAGGCGTTGAGAAAGCTAATTAGAATCTCTTTGCTTTCTGAGGAAGCGAATATTTTTTTGAAGGCATAATCCGTTTTAGGGTTGATAAATATCATGGTTGTCAGATTTAGCTTTAAGGCGATCTGTTTGGTGGCGAAGCAACGGGAGTTGAGATTGGTCAAACGGCTGATTTTGTTTCAGGCAATGGTTTGACATTTTCCGGCAAATGTGCATTGGCGATCGCCAGCACAGGCTCATCGTCCCTGTGTTCGCCCTCGGTGGGGAGTTGGCAAGAAATCAGTTCTGTGACGATGCGATCGCCCAGAACATCTTCCCAATCCTGCAACTGTTCTCTGGCTTTGATCGGTGTATTGACAGCCACGTCTACGCCCATTTGCTGAAGGTTGAGGCTGTGGGCTGTCGATCGGCGGTTGACCCACTCCACCAACCAAACGCTCAATCCGACTGCGGCCATCAAAGGCAAGACAATCCGGTAATCGCGGGTTAATTCAAACATCAATAGGATGGCTGTCAGCGGTGCTCTGGCGCTGCCGGCGAGGACGGCGGCCATTCCCACCATTGCGTAGGCGGCAGGGCCGGCGACTCGATCGCTCATTGTCGGCAGCATTTCCAAAAAGAGTCCGTAAGCCGAACCCAGGGAAGCTCCCAAAAACATCGCCGGAGCGAAGATGCCGCCCACTAAACCGCTGCCGAGGCTGATTGCGGTCATCGCCAGTTTGACAAACAGCAGCAGCAACAGCAAAGGCAAGGAAAATTTAACATCTTGGAGCATTGCTTGGACTGTTTCGTAGCCGACACCCAAAATTTGAGGCAATTGTAGGGCGACTAAGCCGACGCAGGCCCCGCCGATGATGGGGTGAAGCGGCCGGGGCATTCGTCCCAGCCAAGCAAATCCTCGGACTTTTCCTTGAAAACAGCGATCGGCTAATTGAATTGCTTCTGTGTAGACTAGGGAGACTCCGCTCGCCAAAAGGCCCAATCCCATGTACAAAGGTAGTTCTAGGGGGCTGCGGACATCGTAAACCGGCAAAGCAAAAGCCGGCTGAGCTCCCAAGCAGATTTGAGCGATGAGCGCCGAAACTACGGCGGAGAGCAAGACAACGCTGACTGACGAAGTGGCGAAGGTGCTGCCGAGCACGACTTCTAAGGCAAAGAACACTCCGGCGATGGGAGAGTTAAACCCGGCAGATAAACCTGCAGCAGCTCCGGCGCCGAGGAGCAAGCGCTGCCGTTCTGGGGAGAGCTGCAAGACTTGAGCCAGCAGCATTCCAAAATTAGCGCCGATTTCGACGCTGGGGGCTTCCGGGCCGAGGGAGGCGCCGGTGCCGAGGGAAACTGAGGCTGCCATCATTTTGGTGATGGGTTTGAGGGGGGAGAGTTCTTGCAGCCCGCGGGTGGCTGCAATTAAGGAAGACATATTCGGGCCAAAATCTCGAAACCGCCAGCGCATCAGCCCGATGATGACTCCGCCAAGGGTGGGAATGCAGGCTAGTGTCCAAGAGCCTTTCGAGGCGATCGCCCCCATGAAGTCTTCCAGCATCAGGCTGTGGATGAAGTGGATGAGGTAGTGAAAGGTGACGACGCCTGCGCCCGTAACTCCCCCGATGACTAGGGAGAGGATAAGCAGGAGGGTTTCTGGGCTGGGGTGCAGGCGGTTGAATAGCGGGCTTAGTCGGGAGGCTTGGGGAGTTGCTGCGGTTGGCCCGGGTGGCGGCAGATCCACAGGAGGGATGGCTCTCATTTAGCGGTTAATTCTTCGGTGAGAAGTTATATAATATTACAATTTATTTCTTATTTTCATTTTGAGTGATTTTAGGGGAATTGACAACTTAATTAAGGCGTATTTTAGGGTAAATTTTTTGGGTGGGTCGCTGGGGTGGAATAACTGATTCTGAGGAGCCGCGGATTTGGCGTGATTGTATGCTCAGTTACATTCAAACTTAGATATACTCTGGCGATAATGCTAATTAACTATATTTATAGTTTTGGTGGTTAGGTCGATCGCATCAGTGAACGGGTCATATCATATAACTCAGTGAAAAACAACTTTCAAATTAAAGAATTGGCGATTGGAGATTTTACCTTACAACCACCAATCTCAAAGCTCCTATTTTAAATCCCTCCATCCCGCATAATATCACATCGGTTGTTGAGTGGGCCGGATTCTTGGTCTGGGTTTGGCGATCGACATTAGCGGATCGCCGATGGTGGCGACTTTCCAGGGAGGGGATTCTAGCTGGCGTGCTGCGATTAAAAAGGGTGCTCCTCGCTTTAGGCGATCGACCATTAATTTAGGTGGAATAAAGGCAGATAAAAAAGGCTCGTTGACGCTGCCGACATAGGCGTAAGCACCATTTTCTAGCCACCTTCCGGCAACGGTGTTTGTGTCATCTGGCGCTGCTGCTGACCAACTGTGGATCATGTGGATTGCTGCGGGAAATTGGAGTTTTGGTATGTCCTCAACTGAAGCGTCGCCGTTGCCGACTTGGAATGATTTTGGATAGCCTTTTGAATTCATTAATATTAAGTCAAATGTCCACGGTTTTGAGGCTAAACTCCGCCACTTTTCCAGGCTAGATTCGGGTTTTTGCACTACCTCGACATTTAAACCTATGCTTTTTAGTCCGCTAGCTGCTTCCTCCATTTCATATTTTGCCCAATTTCCTTCCTTGGGGTAACTGTCATAAAGCATGGCTGTTTGGCTGTCTAGAAATATGGCACACATGGCTTGATAGATCGATCGCACCTCGGAACCGTAAATCCAGCCAACAGCCGCCCAACGTTCGCCGTTGGGGTGTCTTCCCAAACCGTCGGTAACGGCTAGTTGTTCGTCTGGTTTTTCAGGAGATTGATATTTGACTGCTAGTTGGCGTACAATGGTTATTGTGTCGATCGGGTCTGCGAGTTGAGAGTAAAAATATCCGGTTGATTCGACAGCTTTTGTAACTGCTGTTTGCAGAGTTTTCCACTGTGTGTTATTGAGGGTATCGTTGGGTTTTCCGAAGTTGCCTTCTAGAAATACTAAAGGTTGACCGTGAGCGGCTGCTAAGGCAACTGCTGCAGAACGTGCCGGGTCGTTTTCTGATGTGATTACTACTCCTGGGGGTTCCCAGCCGAGTTGCGTCCATTTTGCTTTTAAGGTTTGAGTATCGGTGGCATTCCAGGCTGCTGCTGCGCTGTTGAGCATTAATTGCTGGAGTTTTTGATTTTTTGGCAATTGCTGTTTGAGGCTTGGCAAACGAACTATTTCTTCGGGTTGAAAGCGCTGCAAAAACATGGGCGCATATTTTTTGTCTTCGATGAGAATAGGCCAGTTTCCTTTGAGGTTCCATTTTTGGATTGCTGCTAAGAATGTGGCTTCGTCTGGTACTAAAACTACGCGGTTGACTGTTGGTATGTTGTCGCGAAGGATGGCTGTTCGGAGGCCTGTTTGAATGGGCCAGGGTTCTTGTTTGGCTGAGGCGGGAAGCTGAAAGGGCTTTTTGAAAAGGCGATCACATCCGACACCGATTATTGCTAGGATCGAGATAAGGGCGATCGTCAGGAATTTAAATTTTAACGGTTTTTTCATAGGGGCAGGGGAAGGAAGGAACTAGGTTATAAATACGAACAATTATCGAAATATTTTTAGGGGACTGTAAGCGGATGTTTCGAGGCGCGGGACAAAGAAAGATTGTAAGTGCGATCGGGTTGACAATTTTTAGTATTATTGCCTTAGCAACTACAGGTTTAATAATTTTCGCAGCGAACCGTTCGTCAGTCAAGCATCAAGTCCGGCAATTGCTGACAGCGAGGGAATGTCAAGGTTGCAATCTTTCCGGGGCGAATTTGAGCGAAGTTTTTCTGGAAGGCGTCAATTTAGAAAAAGCCAATCTGAAAGATGCCAATTTGTGGAGCACACATTTGGTAAACGCTAACTTGAAACAGGCAAATTTGGCTGGGGTTTACCTGATAAGCAGCAATTTGGCAGGGGCAAATTTGGAGGGAAGCAATCTAGAAAAGGCGTTTGTAGAGGATGCTTATTTGGGAGGGAGTAATTTGAGAACTGCTAACTTAACAGGTGCTTTTCTGAAAGGTATTTTTCTCGCTAACGCTGATTTGGCAGGGGCGAATTTGGAGGGGGCTAATCTGTGGATGGCTAATCTGGAAAGTGCGAATTTGAAGGGTGCTAATCTGAGAAATGCTTTGCTGTTAGATACTAATTTGGCAGGGGCTAATTTAAAGGGTGCGGTGATGCCTGATGGTACGCGACATGAATGAAAGTCATTAGTCATTAGTCATTAGTCATTAGTCATTAGTCAGAGGAAAGAGCGATCGCACCTGCAATCTTCATTTCCTTTATTTGGTGAGGGAATGAAGAGGTGATGAGGTGCGATCGTCATCCTAATAGAGAAGATTATACAAGCGCGTCGGCTGCTTTAATCATCTATCTAATTCAGCCAGTCTTGGACGCACTCCGACTCCAGAAGCCGGGTTTTTTACCCAATCTGCGGGTCACAACCTTTGTATTTTCGTAAAACAACCCGGTTTCTAAGCCCCTGTGCGTAAGTCATACCAACTTTACTTACGGACGTTCTGCAAATTTTTGCACAGCTTTTGGCGCAAAAGCAGCAACTAAAAAAGTAGTTGTAATGTATCTTCCCTCAGAATCTTTGCTAGTTATTGTGATCGCACCAAAAACAATCGCTGCAATCAGCGCAATAAAACTCATGGCTCGCATTGTCGAGTATTTTCCATTATCCTCCTGAATAATTTCTGCCAGCTCTTTTCCGTGTTCAAAAGCATTGGGTTGAGTCTCAAGGCTAGAAGAATGTGTCATTTGATTAACCTCCTCAAGACATATAGAAGTGAAAAGCAAGTCTTGGGCAGACAGAATGCCTGCCCGCAAGAGTTTTTGAGTTTAAGGATTCAAGAAAAGTTAACTAAGTCCTAACTTAGTTCGAGTGTTGATACCAAATATTCCATCATCTTCAAGTCCAACAGAACGCTGGAAAGCTTTTACAGCCACTTCTGTATTTTCACCAAATAGACCATCAACTGCTCCTGGATTAAATCGCCGATCACGCAATCGCTGTTGGAGTTTTATAACGGCTGAACCTGTTGAACCCAAGCGTAGAGTCACAAATGGCGACTCATTTTCTAGCTGTTGGGGAGTGAATTGCATACCTAGCTTATCAGCAACTTGTTTTCTCAAACTGGGAAGTTGACTGTACAGCAAATCACCCGGACAATCAGTATTGCTGAAATCTCTGTGTCCCTTGATATTGAGCGGAGTAATATTGCAAGAATCGCATAATGACACACAAAGTTCTACAAGGCTCTCCCATTGCTTTTCACTCATTTGGAAAGTCATGAAATTCCCTTCATTTTCAATACCAGGAGATTGATTGCCGTTGGCTAATTTTCCTGGATCTTGCCCTGCATGGGCTGACTGAAGGCAAAACCCTTTTTTCACAGCATCTAGGGAACCGTGCCGACCTTCTAAAATCAACCCTCCGGTTGTATTTAAGAAGTTGTGTCCTGAGTCCGACCAATCATTATCATCCATGTGAAAGTTTTGAATGTTTCGCGCTAACTTAATCGCTCCTTCAAGCGTGCCTCTTGAGGCATCGTTGGGAGGGTTTTGGTTGTTTGTATGATGGACGATGACATAGCGGGGAATAGTCATTTGAAAAGGAAATGTTCCAGGTTTTGGCGGTCTGGCTCCCCACGCTGCTGCGGTTACAACTCTTGCTGTAAATGACATAAAAAATGACTCCGAATTGTTTGATTTTTAGGTGGAAGTTACCTCACGGAGGGGGCAACTTCCCTTGAGGCTAATGTTTGTAGTAAGGACTGAAGTCCTTTGTTGCAGATTTGGTAAAAACGCGGACTAAAGTCCTCACTACAAATCTTTTTTAGGGGTAATGCACTGGAAGCGATATCAATCGCAAACGCAGGAACTATTTAGCGTTATTTAGAAACTCGATGCAGCCACATTGTTGCAGTAGATTCGCTCTTGCTACTGTCCCAAGTGTCATAAAAAGATAAAGCTTCACGCAAACTAAAGGCATTGGCAGTGGCGGATATCAATTTACGACTGTATATCTTGTTTTCGCCCTTGTTATCTGGTGAAAATGAGGAATTTTTCCGATAGCCTGAGTGGAACCATTCTCCGGCTGGGTCATTCACAAAAAAGTCACCGTTGTTGTTATAGCCGCGAATAACTAGAATATGACCCGAATTCGTCCAAAAACCGTGCAATATACATATCTCGCCAGAATCGAGAGAGCGAGTGATGTCTGAAAGACTCCCTTTCAATGTCAAATCATCTCTCAACCCTAAACCCTCTAACAATCTTTTGATGCCATCGGGAGAACCGTGATCGATTCCCAGCCGATCGAAACGTTTTTTAACATCATCTTCGTACTGTGCGAAGGGGCCTAAATCTGCAACTTGAAAGTATTTCAGACACATTGCCGAACTTGTAGCACCGCAAGTGCGCCAGGGTTCAATATCGTTATCTTCTTGACTGAAATACGGAACGTTATGATTAATAGACATAATTTAACTCAAGGTAAGTGTTGTAAACGATTGATTTGGCTTCAGACCATTTGTTTGAGCTGATATTTATACAGTAGCGAGTTGTTATTGTACGGTCGATATAGATAACCTAAGTTGTTAAAGTTCAATCCGAAAACAAAAAAACTGAGGCAACCTCAGTTTAAATAAGTAAACCTCAGTAAACTTCAGGTTATACTCAAGATGTAATTAAAAAATTTTAACATTATGAATTTTGAAGAAGCGCTGAAACTCGCAGATACCGCCGTATTTGCCAAAACAAACAGACACTTAAAAGATATAGAAGTAATAATTCTGAGGGGATCTTGGGAAGGTCATGAGTATCATAAGATTGCAGACGCTTACGGATATGCTGCCGAATACCTGATGCAAGATGTGGGTCCCAAGTTATGGAAGCTGCTTTCGGAAGCTTTAGGGGAAAGAGTCAGTAAAAGAAACTTTCAAACGGCATTGGAAAGGCGATCGCTCTTGCACTCAGAGACAGCCGCACAGCCAATTGCAGTTACAGGCACTCCTTTATGCCAAGATTGGGGTGAAGCGCCGGAAGTCTCAAATTTTTTCGGCCGCGCCGCAGAATTAAATACCCTCAGTAAATGGATACTCCGCGATCGCTGTCGCTTGGTGGCGCTGTTGGGTATGGGAGGTATTGGTAAAACGGCTCTGACTGCTAAACTGGGAGAACAACTTCAGGGTGAATTTGAATATCTAATTTGGCGCAGTCTGGGCCATGCACCTCCCTTACTCACAATTTTGACTGAGTTGAATTCATTTGCAAGCAGTTCCCCAGAAACGCAACTTCCAACCACTGCTGACGAGCAAATTTCTTCCCTGCTCAAGAATTTGCGCGATCGCCGTTGTTTGCTAATCCTAGATGATTGGGAAATGATTTTGCGAAGTGGAGACATTGCTGGGTACTACCGAGACGGTTATCAAGGGTACGGTCAACTACTGCGGCGAATAGGAGAAGAACGGCATAAAAGCTGCTTATTAGTCCTATCGCGAGAAAAACCTGTAGAGGTCGCCTCTTTAGCCGGTGAAACCTTACCTGTGCGTACATTACAAGTTAAAGGATTAAAACAAACAGATGCAAAAATGCTGTTGGCTGCCAAAGGTTTTTCTGACTCAGAAAACGGCTTAGACGAACTGATACAAATATACCGAGGTCATCCGGCTGCCCTGAAAATTACTGCTACCACAATTCAAGAGTTGTTTAATGGAAATATTAGTCAATTTATCGGTCAGAGCTCCTTAGTTATTGGCGATATATTTGCCAATTTACTTAACGAACATTTTCAGCGGTTATCAGATGTAGGAAAAGCTGTGATGTACTGGCTGGCCATTGAACAGCAGCCGATTTCCTTGAGCCAATTGAAAGCAAAATTATCAGCCGGCGTTTCTAGTTCAGAATTACTAACAGTATTAGAATCCTTGGCAAGACGTTCCTTAATCGAAAAAGAGCTTTCCCCTTCTAGTGCTGAATCCAAATTCACTCTCGAACCTGTGATGATGAAATATGTTACTCATAAACTTGTTGAACAAATATGTCAAAATCTTCGAGAAGCAATGCAAGCGGAATCTCTCGAACACCTAGGTTTAATCGGAAGTCATGGTTTAGATGAAAAGCCGGAAATAGACGGTGCTAAAACTACTCAGCAAAACCCGATGTTCAATATAATTATAGAGCGTTTGAAGTTGACACTGGGGAGTCCTTTTCAAAAGCCGCTAGAAGAACTTTTATTAAAAGTGCGTAACTCTCCTTCTCAAGCTGGTAAATACGCTGAAAAAAATATTTTAAAACTGCTGGGAGAAACAGAAATATGACTTCAAGTAGCTTAATTTATCCAGGGTTTTTGCTTCAAGGTCGCTACCGAGTGATCGCTCGGATTGGCGGCGGTGGCTTTGGCGATATTTTTGAAGTAGATGATGGTGGTATTACCAAAGTATTAAAAGTTTTGAATTTAGATAACTTTAATAACCCAGATATTAAGCAAAAAGCCACCATTTTATTTCAGCGAGAAGCAGAGTTCTTAATGAGCCAAAGGCATCCTGGCATTCCTCGTGTAGAAACAGACGGATATTTTACTTGGCCTGAAGGTAGTAGCAAAGCGTTACCATGTCTGGTAATGGAAACAATACCAGGTCAAAATTTACAAGAGTGGATGTTAGCAAGAGCCAATCAACCAATAACTACAGAAACAGCCATTGAGTGGTTAAATCAACTAACAAAAATTCTCAATTTACTGCACGAGCAGCAGTATTTTCACCGAGATATTAAACCGTCCAATATCATGTTAAAACCCGCTGGAGAATTGGTATTAGTTGATTTTGGTGCGGTACGAGAAGTAACAGAAACTTACTTGCGGCAACAAAAAGAAAATTATACAGGCACGGCGATTATTTCCGCTGGTTATACGCCAAGCGAACAAGCAGAGGGTCATGCAGTACCGCAATCGGATTTCTTTGCTCTAGGACGTACTTTTGTTTATTTACTGACAGGAAAAGTGCCGATCGATTTACCTAAAAATCCTGACAATGGTGAATTGATATGGCGAGATAAAGCAACGCAAGTTTCACCGGATCTGGCAAATTTGCTTGACCGAATGATGGCGATTTTTCCCGGAAAGCGACCGCAAACTTGCCAGGAAATATTGCAAATTTTGGCAGGGGTAAACTCGCGATCGCACTTGGAAAGCTTGGCGAAACCGTTGCCAGAAATTAAACCATCGATCGAACCCAGTAAAACGAATCCTATTTTTGATAGAATTCGTTTTAACTGGGTAGGCAAACTAGCTCTAGCTAGCTTTTTTTTGCTAGGCGGTTTGTGGAATTTCTCACCCCAGATAGTATTTTATCTTAACAAAGAAGGTTTTAGTAATTACAAAAATCAACGTTTAAATAATGCGGAATTATATTATATAACAGCTCTATTATTTCAAGGGAATGATGGAAGAGTTAACTATAACTTAGGCGTAATTTATGAAGACAAACAAGAGTATGACAAGGCTCGCGCTGCATATCAAATTGCTATCAAGGCAGGTGTTAATAAAGCTTTAAATAATTTGGCGCGACTAGAAATTTTAGATAAACAATATGCGAAAGCTCTACCGCTGTTAGAAAAAGCTTTACCACTTGCCACAGATATTAAGACAACGTACACTATACACAAAAATTTAGGTTGGGCGCAGTTGGAGTTAGGGCGATATGAAGAGGCTAACAATAACCTGACGAAAGCGATTAATATTGCTAGCGATCGCTCTGTTGCTTACTGTTTGCAAGCTGTTCTTTTAGAACGTCAAGGCAATAAACAAGCATCTCTATCTAATTGGGAAAAATGCTATAATAATTTGCAGTCGGAGTCTTCTGAAGAACAGAGATGGATACGGCAAGAATTCAGCAAAAATTTTCAAAATTTAAAGTTATAGCGTATCCCCGATAGTCCGGCAGGGGTTTAAACCCCTGCCTCAAAGCACAAGTCCTCTAAAAGAGGACTAATGAAGATTTGCAAAGTTTATGCGATCGCTTCGCTATCGCGAACAATGAAAAATAATTTAGCTCATGAAAAATAATCATCCATCCAAGCTGACACCAATCAATCTCAAAGGCAAAACATTTACTTACTTTGCTATTTTTGGGCTGACGCCTTTAATCCAGATCGTCACAGCGTCAAGAGTTTATCCGATAATTAATGGATTGCATCCTCAAGTTTCAGGTATCCATAGACGGGAAATACTAGGGATCGACTGTGAGGATTATACTGCCGATCCTCGCGGGCCTCTTGATGTCTTAATTCCTTATATTATCAGTCCCCGACGCACTTTATTGCTGAACGATCGCCCGAAGTTGCGTTGGAATAAAGTTCCCGGTGTTAATAATTATACTGTGAGTTTAGTGAAGGGCGATCGGGCAATTTGGGAAACAAAAGTTAATGGAAATGAAGTAGTGTATGCGGGAAAACCACAACTGGAACCGGGATTTGTGTATTTACTGGTGGTAAAAGCTGAGAACGGCAGGACATCTGACGAGGAAAAACTGCCCGATCGAAGCTTCCGAATGCTACCAACGACCCCAAAGCAACTGGTGAAAGGGGCGATCGAGCAAATTAACAGTCAAAAAATTGCCGAGAAAACCAAAGCTTTGCAACGTGCTTATTTTTACATTGGTTCGGATTTGAAATCTGAGGCGATCGAGACATTGGAAGCATTGGTAGCAACGGGTTTTCAAGAAGCTATTGCCTATCGCAAGCTCGGCGATTTATACTGGCAAGAAGGGGTGACATTGCTGGCGGAGAGCAATTATCTAAAAGCACAGGAATTAGCTAGTGCAGCCAAAGACATCGGGGAGCAAGCGCAGTTAGAGGAGGCTTTGGGGGAGTTGTACGGGGCGATCGGCGAGAAGCAAGAAGCACTTCGTTGGTTGATGCGGGCCATAAACAGTCACAAAGCTTTAGGAAATACGCCAAGAGTCAAGGAAATTGAAACGCAGATTGCCAAACTCAAGGCAAGTTTGGCAAAACCGCAACGCTTTACCGGAGGATTGGGGAGTTAATTTAGAGAAAATTTTGATTTTTCCCGGAAAAAGTTTTTAGAGGGAGTA
The DNA here is from genome assembly GCF_036701335.1 of Microcoleus sp. Pol12B5. Lineage (NCBI taxonomy): Bacteria > Bacillati > Cyanobacteriota > Cyanophyceae > Oscillatoriales > Microcoleaceae > Microcoleus > Microcoleus sp. Pol12B5. The sequence continues at coordinate 66,889 of NZ_JAUBQQ010000007.1, forward strand.
TGAAATTGGAAATCATGAGGTGAGAGGCAAGAACGAAAATGAGTAATGAAAAATCTGCCAGTCAGGTAGCTGAGGAATTAGTTTCTGTAACAAACGGGTTGAGGCTTGGTGCTGGAGAAACTATTTTAATTTCTCATGTAGCAGATAGCACTCCGATCAAACGACCAATCACAGAGCCTCCTAGTGTCAGACCACCCACTCCCGGTAATATAGTCGATCGTACAGGTTAGGAATTTCTTGTTCTTAAGGCAAATGACCTATTGAGGTAAACTTGTTTAGGGTTAGCTAAAAGTGAGGGAATTATCTTTGATATCAACTTTTATTTTTTGCTACCTGCTTTTGCTCGGCTCCCCCCTGTTACAAAGATCGAATGCTTTAGCGCTGGAAGTGCCAGAACAAGCACAAAATTCCCAAAATACTAAAACTGAAGCAGATAGACTGTTTCAACAGGCGAACGAGCAATTAAATAGCGGCGACCTACAAAAAGCACTGGAAACCTACCAACAAGTTTTGGAGATTAGGAGAAAAATCGGCGATCGCCCAGGTGAGGGGGAAGTTCTTCACAAAATAGGCGTTGTTTACGACCGTCTCAGTCAATATCATCAAGCAGTAGAGTTTTATCAAAAAGCATTAGAAGTGCGTCGAAATTTAGGCAATCGTACTGGGCAAGCAGCTACTCTCCACAATCTTGGAGACGTATATCGATTATTAGGCGAATACCAACCAGCCCTAGAAGTTTTGCAGCAAGCTCTTGCTATTCGTCAGGAGTTTAACGATCTAACAGGAGTTGGTAACACTCTCAATCATCTTGGTGCTGTTTATCAAGAAATGGGGGATTATTATCGTGCTTTAGAGTTCTATCAAAAAGCTCTTACTATTAGTAGAGAAGAGAGAGATCGAGCTGGTGAAGGACGTGCCTTAACCAATCTGGGAATAATTTACGGAAATTTGGGGCAGTATGTTCGTGCTTTAGAGTTTTATCAGCAAGCGTTAGCGATATTTGAAATTTTAAATAATCCTACTGATAAAGCTCATATTCTCGATCGGACTGGTTCAACCTATAGCGAACTGGGTCAATACTCGCAAGCACTAAACTTATATCAACAAGCTTTAGCTACTTATCAAGCAACAAATAATAAAGTAGGCATGGGAACTACTCTTCATAACATTGGTTTCGCCTATGTTAAACTGGGTCAGTATACTGAAGCATTAAACTTTTATCAGCAAGCTTTAATTATTAGTAAAGAGATTGGCGATATTACAGGATTTGGAAATACCCTTAACAATTTAGGCGTAGTTTACCAGCAGTTAGGTCAGTATTCTCAAGCCATAGATGTCCTCAAACAATCATTGTCAATTTTCCAAAATCTTGGCAATCGTAAGGATCTAGGTGATACTTTGGATAGTTTAGGTACAGTTCATCAAAGAATTGGTCAATATTCCCAGGCTTTGCAATTATATCAGGAATCTTTAGCAATCCGTAAAGAAGTAGGCGATCGCCCTGGAGAAAGAATTACTCTCAGTAACATTGCTGACGTAATCTCCAAACAAAATCAACCAGAATTAGCCATAATTTTCTATAAAGAATCTGTCAACGTTACCGAATCAATTCGCAGCCAATTACGCTCTCTCCCCGCCGAACAACAGCGATATTACACAACAAGTGTCGCCGATACCTACCGCCGCCTCGCCGATCTATTACTGCAACAAGATCGAGTTTTAGAAGCACAACAAGTCCTCGATTTACTCAAAATTCAAGAAATCGAAGATTACCTGCATTCCGTGCGGGGAAACGAACAAACAGCACAAGGTATTCCCTTAACTCCTCAAGAACAGCAAATTCGCAACAGGCATAATGAAATTTTAAATCGAGAGATTCAACTAGGCAGAAAGCTTGCTGAATTAGAAAAAATTCCCGTAGCTAACCGCACGCCCCAGCAGCAACAAGAAATTGCCAATCTCAGGCAAATGCAACAGGAAATGCGCGGCACATTCAACGAATTTATTAATTATCCTGAAATTGTTGCCATTATCCAAGAACTCAGTCCTAATGCTAGAGTACAAACTGTGAATCTAGCTCAACTCAATACGATACGGGGAGACCTATTGCAGCGGTTAGAAAAAAAAGCCGTATTGATTCAGCCTTTAATTTTAGAAGACCGTTTAGAATTGGTAATAACAACTGCTGACTCTCCCCCATTCCGACGTACTGTAGCAGTTAAAAAACAAGAACTCAATCAAGCAATTATGGAATTCCGCATGGCTTTTGGAGAACCCAAATCCGATGCCACAATCCCAGCTAAGAAACTTTATAATTGGTTAATCAAACCCCTCGAACACGATCTGAGTGAAGCACAAGCTAAAAGCATTATTTATGCTCCTGACGGACAGTTGCGCTACATTCCTCTAGCCGCTTTATATGATGGTAAACAATGGTTGGGGCAGCGCTTTGCAATTAATAATATTACTGCTACGAGCCTAACCAAATTCACTGAAGAAACGGCTTCTCAACCTCGCATTTTAGCTGGTGCTTTTGCTGCGGGCCGTTATAATTTTGAACGCGGATCTACTCGATTGGGTTTTTCTGGTTTGCCATTTGCGGGGCTAGAAGTGGAAAATTTAGCTGCGATGGTGCCGGGAACTACAAAATTAATCGATCGGGAATTCAATCGTACAACTATGATTCCCCGCTTGCCAGATTATAACATTATTCATTTGGCAACTCATGCTATGTTTGTTACCGGACAACCAGAAGATTCGTTTATTTTGCTAGGTGATGGGGATGTAATTACCCTGCCCGATATTCAAACTTTAAACCTACTAAATGTAGACTTGGTAGTATTGAGTGCTTGCGAGACGGGGAGAGGTGGTAAACTAGGTAATGGAGAAGAAATTTTAGGTTTTGGCTACCAGATACAGGAAACAGGAGCAAAAGCTGCGATCGCTTCTTTATGGAAAGTAGATGATGGCGGCACTCAAGCTTTGATGGTTGCTTTTTATACGGCGTTGCTGTCGGGAAATAAAAAGGCAGAAGCTTTGCAAAAAGCGCAAATAGCCTTAATTACAGGTGATGATTCAGTGTTGGGTCGATCGGCCAATTTATCAATTTTAGCTCAAACTCGCAGCGGTTTGAAACGGTCAGTGGCCAGTCGTTTGCATCATCCATACTACTGGGCACCATTTATTCTGATTGGTAATGGTCTTTAGATAGTTGACTGTTGACAGCGAGGTTTTTAGATCGAACTGTTAATAAATTCCGGGAATTAGTTTTTTTACTCGCTGGCGGTACTCTGAATAGTCTGGATATTTTTTGGTTAACCAGGTTTCTTCTCGGTTGGCTTTGATCTCGAAAAGTATTATTAATAGTGCGCTGGCTATTAAGTGGGATATGCTCATTTGAAAAAGTGTCCAGCCGAGGGCTGCTAAAATTAAGCCGCTGTATAATGGATGCCGCACTATTCCGTAAATGCCTGTTTGGACTAATTCTCCGTCGTCTCTGGGATACGGTAAAGGTGTGAGGTTTTTTCCTAAGTCTATCAATCCTTTGATGATGAAAATTAATCCGGTTAAGCCTAGAATACTGGCCATAAACCAGATAATATAAAGTAAGTGGGTTGATTGAATTTTTAATCCGGGCAGTTGATAAACTGGTAAGATTACAAATCCTGTGAGCAATCCTCCTTGAAGCAAAACTAAATATTCGCCGCGGCTGTTATTGCGCCAGCCTTCGCGCGTGAAGCCCCAGTCAGTTAAGATTTTCATAATAATTGAAGGAAGAAGGAAGAAGGAAGAAGGAAGAGGGAAGAGGGAAGAGGGAATAAGGAAGAGGGGAGAAGAAAGTGAACTGTAGGCTGGGTAGAGTGAAGTAAAACCCAACCTACGGCCAACAGTCAACAGTCAACAGTCAACAATTAACAAATTTATTCTCGCCAAGGACGTGTCATTAGTTCTAATTGATTGACTTCATCTTCGCTCAAATTCCAGCCTAATGCACCTGCATTTTCTTGGGCTTGTTTGGCGGTTTTGGCGCCGGGAATGGGGATGACTCCGTTTTGGCATATCAACCAGTTTAGGGCAACTTGGGCAGGCGTTCGATCGCGCTTTCTGCCCATTTTTCGCAGGGTAGACATGACTAATTCAATTTTTTCTAGGCCGCTTTTGCTGAAGCGGGAGTCCATTTTGCGGGCTCCTGTAGGTGGTTCTTGGGCTGTGTATTTGTCGGTGAGCAATCCTTGGGCTAAGGGGCTGTAAGCTAAAATTGTGACGCCCAATTCGCGCGCTGCACTCACAATTCCTTGTTTTTCTACTTGCCGCGACAGCAAGGAGTACCGGACTTGATTTGTTGCTAGGGGAACGCCTCTTGCTGCTAGTATTTTGTGGGCTTGGCGCATCTGTTCTACTGAATAGTTGCTGACTCCTACTGCTTGAATTCTGCCTTGTTTGACTTCATCGGCTAAGGCGTTCATCAGGGTTTCTTGACTGAGTAAAAAAGTGAACGGCCAGTGCACTTGGTAGAGGGCTATTTGTTCTACTTGCAAGCGTTTTAAGCTGGCACTCAAGGCTTCGGAAACAGATTTTCCTGTAATCCGCCAAGGTACGGGGCCGAATTTGGTGGCTATTTGCACGGGCTGGGTGGTTTTTTTGATAAACTGCCCCAGCAATTCTTCTGACAAGCCGTTACCGTAGACTTCGGCTGTGTCGAAGAAGTTGACTCCGCTGTCTAGGGATGTTTTGAATGCTGCTTCGACTTCGGCGGCGCCGTAGTTGCTGCCGTAGTTCCAAAATAGTTTGTCGCCCCAAGCCCAAGTTCCGACGCACAGGGGAATGACGGCTGGGCCGTTTTGTCCTAGGGTAATGGTTGTCACGGTTGGTAAATCCACAATTCTTTATTCTCTATTATTTTTCTATAAATAGTCGCGATCGAGCTTCTAGCCGAGGGAGGAAAGGCGGCGGGTGGCGATATCTCAGTTACTATAAATGCAAATGATGTGTTTATTTGAGTAGTTATGTCGATCGACCGTTTGCCAGATTCAAGATTAACAGATTCCGCGACTCCTGCTATCAAGAGAGTTACCCTGCTGACTATGTTCCGGTTGGGTTTGTTTCAGATGGGATTGGGCATGATGTCGATTTTGACCCTGGGGGTGCTCAATCGCGTCATGATTAAAGAGTTGGCGATTCCGGCTACTGTGGTGGCTGGTACGCTGGCTATGCACCAGTTTGTCGCCCCGGCTAGGGTGTGGTTCGGGCAAATGTCTGATGCTAAGCCTTTGTTTGGTCATCACCGCACGGGTTATGTGTGGGTAGGAAGCGTTTTGTTTGTGATTTCTGCTTTTTTGGCGGTGCAGGTGATGTGGCGCTTGGGTAGCAGTTTGGAGGCTGTGGGGTGGACTACTCCTACTTACGGTTGGGTGGGTTTGTTGGGTTTGATTTTTGCGCTTTACGGTATTGCTATTTGTTCGAGTTCGACTCCTTTTGCTGCTTTGTTGGTAGATGTTTCCGATGAGGAGGATCGATCGAAGTTGGTGGGTGTGGTGTGGTCGATGCTGATGGTTGGTATTATTATCGGGGCGATTGTTAGCAGCGGTTTGCTGAAGCAAATTGATGGGGATGTGCCACGGGAAGTGTTGCAGGCTTCGATTAATGGTTTGTTTGTGAAGGTGCCGGCGCTGGTTTTGCTGTTGGTGGGGATTGCGACATTTGGGGTTGAGAAAAAGTATTCGCGGTACGGGGCGCGATCAATCGCAGTGAATCGAGAAGATAAAATTACTCTGGGAAGTGCGCTGCGGATTTTGACTGCTAGCCGCCAAACCGGTTTGTTTTTTACTTTCCTGCTGATTATGACAATTTGTTTGTTTATGCAGGATGCGGTTTTGGAACCTTACGGCGGGGAAATTTTTAAGATGTCGATTTCGGAAACTACGCGGTTGAATGCGATTTACGGTACTGGTACTCTGATCGGTTTGGGTACTACTGGTTTTTTTATTGTGCCCCGAATTGGCAAGCAAAATACAATTAGGTTGGGCTGTTTGTCGGTGGCGACTTGTTTAGGTTTGATTATTTTATCGGGATTCACAGGAAATCCAATTGTGTTTAAATCGGCTTTAATGTTGTTTGGTTTAGCTTCGGGTATTACGACGACTGGTGCGCTGAGTTTGATGTTGGATTTGACTGCTGCGGAAACTGCTGGGACTTTTATTGGTGCTTGGGGTTTGTCGCAGGCGATGGCGCGGGGTGTGGCGACGATTAGTGGCGGTGCTATTTTGGATTTGGGCAGAAATTTGTTTGGGGTGCCGATGTTGGCTTATGGGTTGGTGTTTGCTGTACCTGCGGTGGGTATGATTCTGGCTGTTTGGCTGTTGGGTAGGGTGGATGTTCGGGAGTTTCAGGATAATGCTAAAAGTGCGATCGCCACTATTCTTGAAAATGAATTAGACTGAGGTTTTGTCAGTTGGCAGGTGTCAGTCGTCAGTTGGGCTGTGGCAGTTGTTAGTTCCAATATTCAATAACCAATAACTAATAACCAATCACTAATGACTAATTTTTGGGATTCTATTTTAAGTTTTGCACGGGTTACTGTCGAGAGAGTCGGACAGCAGTTGTTGCAAGATTTCGGTTCCGCGCAAGCGGATGAAAAGGATGACGGCAGTTTGGTTACGAAATCCGATAATTGGGCGGATGCAGAGATTAGAAGTGCGATCGCATCTGCTTTTCCTAGTCACGGGATTTTAAGTGAGGAGGGCGAACACGTTTTCCCCGATACTGAATGGTGTTGGGTTGTCGATCCTTTGGATGCTACCACTAATTTTGCTAGGGGAATTCCGATTTGGGGTATTTCTTTGGGTTTGTTGTATCGCGGAACCCCGGTTTTTGGCTGCGTGCATTTGCCGCCAATTAATCAGTCTTTTTACGGTTTTTATGCACCTGATTTTGCGGGCGGCGTGTTTGACAATATGCCTCAAGGTGCTTTTTTAAACGGGCAGCAAATTCGACCGACTGCTGATAAAATGAGCGGCAATCATTTTTTTAATTTGTGTTCGCGGAGTGTGGGAATCGGGCCTCATCTTCCGAGTAAAGTTCGGATGTTGGGCATGGCTAGTTACAATTTTTTGACTGTGGCTTCGGGTGTGGCTATGGGAGGGGTGGAAGCGACTCCCAAAATTTGGGATATTGCGGGGAGTTGGGTAATTGTGAAGGCTGCTGGTGCAGTTTGGTTGCCGCTGGAATCCCCGGCTATTTTTCCGCTGGAAGTGGGGAAGAATTACGGCAGGATTTCTTATCCGACTTTGGTGATGAATCGACAGGAGTTGGTGTCGGTGTTTTTGCCGTTTGTGGAGGCTTGGAAGAAGAAAAAAATGGGGTAATTTACGCGCGAGTGAAGCCATCCCGTAGGAAATCGAACAATTATTAAATAAAACTGCAGGGCAGGCGTGACGGAGGAGTCTCCCACGCCTGCCGTGCTGTTTGGAAGAAATATACCGACCGATGACCGATGGCTCAAGTATGCCTACTCTTGTCTATTTCTGGCAATCTGCGATCGGGTGGTTTTGTTTTACGTCGATCGGGTGATGCGGTTTTGGTACAATTTGTGGTAATTTTTGAACTCGATATTATAGCCGAGAAATAAAATTATAGCCGTTTTCAAGTAGAGGCACAAGGGTAAATAGATTTACTGCGGTGTGGGAAAAAGTAGATGAGTGGTGTGTTGGCTATGTTGAAGAGTTAGCCTGTGGGAAGATACAAGAATAAACCTTGGAAGAAACTCCGAAAATTATGAGGTTTGCGATCGAACTAATCTCCATAGCACAATTTCAGGGATTCACCAGAGGGATGATTTTCTAAGTGCAATTCTCAAGCCTGGCTGCTGGTTTTAGCAGGTGCTGATTTTGGGTATGTGGTGAATGTCATGTTAATTTGGGGGTGAGAATAACAGCCAATCAACTCTGATCGTAGCAATTTTGCGAGGCGATCGCACTTGATGCAGCCAGCGAAATAACAGATACTAGGATTAGGGACACAACATTGCTGTGTCCCTACTGCCAAATGAATTTATTGCTTCAGGCGATTAATTTCGACAGCACATTAGACAACTTAGCACCGAGATTTTCAACAGAGTCCTGCTGTTTGGGATCTTTCATCGTACCGTCAGCATTAAATGCTTCAAAAGCTTGGGGAACTGCTTTCTGATCGGGAAGCACCAATACGTTAATATTCCCCAGGATCGATCGCAAATGAACCAATCCCCGCAAACCTCCAATTCCGCCTGGGGAAGCACTCATAATTACCGCTACTTTGCCAGTAAATGCCACCAATCCCGGTTCACCCGGTGCTGGGCGCGATACCCAATCGATCGCATTTTTCAGCACAGGCGTAATTGAACTGTTATACTCAGGAGAAGCTATCAAAAACCCGTCATGCGCTACCATCAATTCCTTCAATTTGCGGGCATTTTCTGGCATTCCCTCTTTTGCTTCCAAATCTTCGTCAAATAGCGGCATCGGCAAATCGCGCAAATCTACATAAGTAACTTCTGCACCCGCCGCCGTAGCCCCAGCCGCCGCAACTTTTACCAGCAGTTTGTTATAAGATGCTTCGCGGGTACTTCCGGCAAATGCAAGTATTTTTGGTCTGTTTGTCATTGATTTTTTCCTGATTATTGCTTCCGCGTATAATTGTACTATTCCGAGTGATTCCAAACAAAGTCAGCAATGGGTTTATCTGCCGACAAAGCAGGATTGTCACTGGAATTGAATAAAACCGATCGCACTTTGAGATTCCCGACTCCCAAACGCCTCTCGACGCGACTGGGAATGCCGTAACCGTAAATAATGTGTCCTTTACCCGCCAACACCACAACTTGATAGTCGGGGTTTGCTTTGACAAAATCAGCTATTTTTTCCGCCATAGTTTCGTCCCACAAAACTTGGGCTTGCAAAAATCTTTCAAAAGCCGTACTATTTCCCTGTTCTGCCTTTTGGTGTTGCTGGTAAACTTCTAGCAGCAGTTGCCGATATTCGGTGTTGTCGGTGCGAATTTCGGATATTGGCGGAATGTGCTTTTTTTCCTCTGCAGTCAGGCTTTCTAAACCTTGACTGGCAACTTTTCTCGTTACTTCGGATGGTGTATTTAAGGCGAGGACAGGTAGTTGATTTTCTTTGGCAAACCGCAAAATGGGGGCGTAAGATTCCCAGGGAAAGCGCCATCTGCGATCGTACTCTGTTTGCTCGACTAATTGCTGTTCAGTCAGTTTACCTGCTAAGTAATTGTCGATCGCACTTTGAAAGGGACGCTGAAACATTTCCATCGCGATCGCAATTTTCCGATTTTGCCGCTGCATTTCTCGGATAATCCCCAGTTGAGCTTGGTGATCTTCCGCGCTATCGTGGGTTTCTCCCAGATACACAACTTTTGCCTTCAACAACTGTTGCAGAATCTCTTGGTTAGTGTAAGTTTGCCCAGGTTGAGGGTTCGCCATCGTTTGGGCCGTCACTACACTGCTGCACAGCAGAAAGATACTCAGCGATAAGGCGCACAATTTGATGAGTTTGGTTGTTTTCATACAAATATTATGCCGTTTCTCGCAGCAGCAAGCACAGCCGAACTCTACTATTTTAGCTGAGCAGCTAGAAAACTCAATCCTTAATTTAACTTCATAATTATCCGCAGTTACTTCTAAAACTGTAAAGTTTAGTTGCAGGTACTTGCGCTTCTAGAAGAAGGTGATAAATTAATAATATGAAGCGAACAAAAAGCTTCTCCGACAGATACCAAATCTAGATACCGCAGCGAAGTTCACAATAGAATCTAAGGAGTAAAACGCTGTCTAATCTCACATCTGTCTCATCAAAAACCAATAGCAGCACCCACCAACAAAGCTGATACTTCCTCAACTAATTAGAGGGGAGCAATGCAACTGAATCCGAGGATTATTGCAACTCCGCATCGAAGTTGAAAAAAGAGGAAATCACTCGGTACATATGGCTGGGTGCTGTTGTTGTTAAAAAAGATTTTCGGTTGGTGATGTTTTTTGCAGTAGAGGCAGAGCCTCTAGATATGCGTTACCGGGCAGAGCCGGGTAACGAGCATAAAAGGAGAAAAACTAGAAAATTATTGGAAAATTGTCTCGTCTTCCTTCCGCCACGCGGGATCGACGATACAAATAAATATTAGCGGCTCCGTGCCACAGTTGTAAATAAACTGCTTGGCGTTTGGCGGAATGTAAACTGCATCTCCGGCTTCCACAAATTGATTTTCGTCGTCGATGTGCATTTCTCCAACGCCGCTGAGGATGTAGTAAACTTCAGAAGTTGTCAGGGAGTGCAGCGCAGAAGTTTGTCCCGGTGGCAAAGTGGCGTGGGCTAAACTGTAACGCAAATCCACAGCTTGTTTGTCTGGATGCAGCAATTCTCGCAGTTGAGTACCGTCGCCAGCAATAAACTCGTCGCAGGCATTTAGCTTTTGAATTAGCATTCTTTCCACACTCCTTAAAATCTCTTTACCACAAGTTAAGTTTAATTGAAAGAGCCAGAGATGTTAAGAAATATGTAAAGCGGTGGTCGGATTTTTTAACCGTAAATTCCCGAATGCCCTCGATAATCAGGACAGTCGATCGCATCTTCAGATAAAGCTATTGTCGGCTGAACGGGACACTTGAGGTGGTAGTCGCCGGTGAAAAATACGCAGTTAGCACAAGGGATTTGGTGCATCCGCTGAGCTCGGCGCAGGGAGTCGGTGACTGTACGCCCGACACTCAAACACAGCAAAAAAACTAAGCCCCAAGCGGAGACAAAACACAGCGGGACTAAAACAGGCTGTATTGCCTTAAGCAAAAAGTAAAGCATAGCAAGAAAATTCAGCGTTAGAAGCCACACATACATTACAGTAGTGGAATTGCCGATTGAGCGACCAAAAAGTTTAGAATCCTTTACAGCTCGATCGAGAAACCGGGCAATTATGGCATGATAAGGAGCAGTCCTTAAATAAATTTAGAGGAAATCAGTTATGACTCTGCGATTAGGCGATACAGTTCCCAACTTTACTCAAGCTTCGTCTGAAGGGGAAATCAATTTCTACGACTGGGCTGGGGATAGCTGGGTCGTCTTGTTTTCCCACCCGAAAGACTATACTCCAGTGTGCACCACAGAACTCGGTGCAGTGGCCCGTCTAAAGTCTGAATTTGAAAAGCGGGGCGTCAAAACCATTGCCCTCAGCGTCGATGATGTGGATTCTCACATGGGCTGGATTAAAGATATTGAGGAAACTCAAAATGTCACCCTCAATTATCCGATTTTAGCAGATGGCGATCGTAAAGTCTCCGACATTTACGATATGATCCATCCCAACTCGCTGAATAACTTAACAATCCGCACCGTTTTTGTGATTGACCCGCAAAAGAAATTGCGTTTGAGCATTACTTATCCGGCGAGTACAGGTAGGAATTTCAATGAAATTTTGCGAGTAATTGATTCCTTGCAACTTACCGACAAATACAGCGTTGCGACTCCGGTTGATTGGAAAGACGGCGACGATTGCGTAATCGTACCTTCGATTACCGACCCGAAAGAGTTGGAAGAGAAATTTCCTAAAGGTTATACGCCGATTAAGCCTTATTTGCGGATGACTCCTCAGCCGAATAAATAGGTTTAACATTCCTGGACGCAGAACCTAATTATGTAAGGTGTGCACTGCACACCTTACCTCTATAATTCGCCAGTTCAACCAGCTTGTAGTTAGGACTAGAGTCCTTAATCCTGATTTTTTAGGACTAAAGTCCTAACTACAAACAAAGAAATTGTGCAATCTTGTCTGAACAATTTAAAGTGGAGGAAAGGCTAAATGCTGTCATCAACAATTGTGTTGCGAATACCGCCCAAATTGCAAATGACAGAAGACGAGTTTTTCGAGTTCTGTCAAATCAATAGTGAATTACGCATTGAACGCAACAAATCGGGAGAATTGCTAATTATGCCCCCTACTGGTGGAACAACAGGAAATCGCAGCGGTAGCGTCTTTGGAGAGTTGTATATTTGGGCTCGCCAAGATGGAACAGGTATGTGTTTTGACTCCAGTACGGGATTTAAGCTTTCAATGGGTGACAGGTCTCCAGATGCCTCGTGGATTAAACTGGAACGGTGGAATACTTTGTCACCAGAACAGCAAGATAAATTCCCACCTATTTGCCCTGATTTTGTAGTAGAACTCAGGTCTGCTTCTGACAATCTCAAGCCATTGCAAGAAAAAATGCAAGAATATATGAGAGAACCCGGAGTGCAGTTAGGCTGGTTAATTGACCGCAAAAATCGCAGAGTTTATATTTACCGTCCTGGTTTGCCAGAGGAATGTTTGGAGAATCCGGCTACAGTCAGCGGCGACCCCGTTTTGCCCGGATTCGTACTCAATATGAGCAAGATTTGGTAGAACTGCTAGCAATAAATATCAACTTATTGTAAAAATTAATCATAGGATACACACACGCAAAAAATATGGATATTAAAAACGGCTTTGTAGGCACAATCGGCAACACGCCACTAATTCGCTTAAACAGCTTCAGCGATGAAACAGGCTGCGAAATTCTCGGCAAAGCAGAGTTTCTCAATCCCGGCGGTTCCGTTAAAGATAGGGCTGCTTTATACATCATCAAAGATGCAGAAGAAAAAGGCTTGCTGAAACCGGGCGGCACCGTTGTTGAAGGCACTGCGGGCAATACTGGCATCGGTTTGGCACACATTTGCAACGCTAAAGGTTACAAATGTTTGATTGTGATTCCCGATAACCAATCTCAAGAAAAAATCGATGCTTTGAAAACCTTGGGCGCTGAAGTTCGGACTGTTCCCGCTGTTCCTTACAAAGACCCTAATAATTATGTCAAATTGTCGGGAAGATTGGCTTCGGAAATGGAGAATGCAGTCTGGGCAAATCAGTTTGACAATTTAGCCAATCGCCGAGCTCATTACGAGACAACTGGCCCGGAAATTTGGGAACAAACAAACGGTAAAATTGATGCTTGGGTAACAGCTACAGGTACTGGCGGCACTTTTGCAGGCGTAGGAATGTTTTTGAAAGAAAAAAATCCTGCTGTGAGAATTGTCTTGGCAGACCCGATGGGCAGCGGGCTTTACAGTTATTTCAAAACTGGGGAAATTAAGACTGAAGGTAGTTCGATTACTGAGGGAATTGGCACCACTCGCGTGACTGCAAATATGGAGAATGCCCCGGTAGACGACGCCATCCAAATTCACGATACTGAAGCTGTGCGGGTGATTTACCAACTGCTGAGGAAAGAAGGGCTGTTTATGGGCGGTTCTGTGGGGATTAATGTGGGGGCGGCGGTGGCTTTAGCGAAGCAAATGGGGCCTGGACATACGATTGTTACGGTACTCTGCGACGGTGGGGCTCGATATCAGTCGCGTTTGTTCGATCGACAATGGTTGGCTTCCAAAGGCTTGTCACCAGATTAACCGTAGGGTGCGCTGCGGCGCGCCTTAAAATCTGGGTATATATAAAATTTGGGCGTATATGGCCATACCTATTCCCATGATAAAAAAATATCATAGATGTAGCAGATTGTCAAGTAAAAAAACATGAAAATCACAGAATCTTCTAGGCAAGTTCTTGTTTGCCAAAACCGCACTTGTCGTAAGCAAAATTCAGCAAAGGTACTGGCAGCTTTTCAGAAATTGTCGCCCTCAGAAGTTGAAGTTGTTGCTAGCAGTTGTTTGGGACAGTGCGGCAACGGGCCGATGGTGTTGGTGCTGCCAGAAGAGGTTTGGTACAGCGGTGTTTGCCCTGAAGAAGTTGCGGCAATAACTGAGCAACATTTGCGGGGAGGAAAGCCGGTAGAGAGGATGCTTTACCGCAAGTTTCACCGACTTTCTAAGTAGTCGATCGCCCGCGTTTAAAATTCTTCCGCAAACAACCGACGAAGAATTTCTGTGACTTCGGCGCAAAATCTGGCGTCGAGTTCGATCGCCAAACGATCGACACTGGTGGAACCGCCTACAGGTTTTTCGGCCCGCAAACTCATGGCTAAAGTTCTGAGTTTTGCCGGCTTTCCCGCCGCCTTCGGCCGTTCGTCAACAAACCGCACTAAAGCCACATAAACTGTTTCTAGGGTTCCCCTGATCGAGCTCAGCCCGTAACCCAATTTTGAGATAATTACTGGAGAAGTGATAAGGCTATCCATCCCCAAAGTTTTAATTGCTACATCTACATATCGAGCGCTGTCATGTCCCATTGCTCTGACAATGCTTTCTAAGCTGTTCCACTGAGATGCTTTCATGCGCGATCGCTGTTCGATGTGGAAGTGCCATCCTAACATGGAAATGAGCCTGGTTAAATCATAAGCAGATACGGTATTACTTTGTTTGGTACTGTTTAATGCCGCACTTAGCAGCACTTGTTTTTTGGTGAGATCGAAGATTTTGGGGTTGTTGAGATAAGGAATTTCGCCGTAATCGCCGCGAAAAATTAGGTCATTATTGCCAGTAGCGCTCTTCAGCCATTGCTCTAATCCTATGCGAGTATCGAAGCGTTTGAACATTGCAGCTAAGGAGTTTGAACTTGCTATATTTGAGGCATAGCTAATCATGTCTTTTGCTACATCGTAAAAGTAAAAATCGTGTCTTAGACCGTTGCCATCTCTAACAACGCAGTTGTCAATGTCGCAATCAGGATATTTGCTATTTATTTGACTGACGATATTAAGGAGTGCGATAATTTTAGTCGCACTCCACTGCTCAGCATTGGTAAGTGCGTTTTTGCCCAGCCACTGTGCCTGAATTTTGCCGTCTACAAAAGTACCAATGCAAACGCAGGCTTGTTTGATGTCTTCGTGGAGAAAATTTAAAGCTTGATGGTTAATTTGAGGTAGTTCTCCCAGGCTGGGAAAGGCGGTAAGTTTGAGGGGATTATTGGGCCCGGGAAGAGAGCTAATTACTTTTAAGCCGTCGGGTTTCTGTTTGAGATAATCGGGATAGTATTTAATTTGTTGTTGGTAAGGGGACTTTTCAATGCCCCGGTCTAAAAAAGCTAGTTTGTTTATATTAGCTTTGGCATCTATTTCCATTTGGAGATAGTTTTTGAAGATGCGCGCTCGGTCTTTTGCGAGTTCGAGGGAGGTGAGGTTCATGATAATAGTTGGCAGCTTGTTACCAATAAGTAAATCACTATACTAGGATTTAGGCAAACAAACCGGGCTGCGCTGCAAAATTTTGGGTTGGGAAACTAAAAATTTATGAATAAACCGGGCCTCAGACAGTAACTGCGTCCAGGACTATATATATGAGTTGTGGCCCTGCGATCAAGCTTTTTTGCCGCGTACTTGAATGCGTTTGTCGGTTTTTTGTTTCTTAATCCAATAGACAAATTTCTGGAGTTCAGGGTCATTTTTGAGCTTTTCCAGGGTGTTGAGTTCTTGGGCGAGGTGTTTGTTGTCAAATAGAGAGTGAATCTGGCGGTGACAGGCTGAGCAAATGTCGATTGTCGGGCTGGGATCTTCGTTTTTCCGCTTGGTGTTTTGTTTGGGGGTGAGGTGATGGGCGGTTAATGCTTCCATTTGTCGATCGCACAATTCGCACTGCATAATTTTCTCAATGCTGCTGGATAGGAGAATTGCTACTTTTAGTTTAGCGCGATCGGCTTGGAGAGGGTGAATGAAAGTCGATCGCACTCTCCAAACAATAAAAAAACCCCCTGTTGGGGGTCATACAAATCTCTTGTGGCAGAGGTTGAAAAGCCTCTGGGATCACAAAATATACAGTAACAGAAACAAAACAATCCAAATCACATCCACAAAGTGCCAGTAAATCTCAGTCGCTTCGATTCCGAAGTGGTGCTCGCTAGAATAGTGACCTTGCGCGCGCGATCGCCACACCACCCCCGCCATCAGTAGCACTCCAAACGTAACGTGCAAGCCGTGAAAAGCAGTCAAAACGTAAAAGCAACTGGCATACAAATTCGTCGTCAAGCCAAACTCTAAATGAGTGTATTCGTAAACCTGACCTGCCAAGAAAACTGCGCCCATAGCAATAGTTACGAGCAACCAATTTCGCATTCCGGCAGCATCATTTTTTTTGATTGCAGTATCCGCATTGTGAATCACGAAACTGCTAGCAATCAGAATTACCGTATTGATTCCCGGCAGCAATAACTCGCGATCGGGGGTACCTTCAGGAGGCCACGCGGGAGCCATCGCCCGATAAATCAAATACGCGGCAAACATACCGAAAAATATCATGCCTTCAGCGCACAGGAACACAATTACACCTAACATTCGGTGGTCGGGATGCTCGACACCATGTGCTTCTACTTCGCCCTCGTGGTGGTAATTCAGGGCTGTTTTTGCCGGATCGATCGCTGGAATTTGCATAAGAAATTGCTAGTTGGTAAAGGGAGTTTGAAGGAAGAAGGAAGAGGGAAGAGGGGAAAAAATTTATCCCTACATTGCAGGTGTGCTGTTGCTGTCAAAAGTCATTAATCCCAAGTTCTCAATATTGCGACGAGCAATAACTAATAACTCATGACTAATGACTTTTGACTGATGACTGATGACTAATAACTAATAACTATTCGCCATCTTGGCTTTCATCAGCAGGAGAATCAACATCTATCTCTGATTCAGGAGCGACCAAAGTTGCAGTACCGCCAAAGAAAGTTGAAGCTTGAGCCTCAGCAATAGGAATACCTGTTTTCTGGGCGTTGCGAGTGGCATTTTCCCTCAGCTTGAGCCTGAGACGTTCCCCTGTATTCTGAATTTTTTCCATGCCGTAATCGTAAGGCCCTGTTGCCAATACCGGCACTCCTTCAAAATTTTCGATGGGGGGTGGCGAAGTCGTCATCCATTCCAAACTCAAAGCTTGCCAAGGATTGTCACCTGCTTTCGGGCCATACCTCCAGCTCCAAATCACATTAATGATAAACGGGATTGTAGACACTGCCAGCATATAAGCACCGACAGTACAAATGACATTAATTGTGGTAAATTTCGGGTCGTACATTGCTACGCGCCGAGGCATTCCTTGCATCCCCAAAGCGTGCATCGGCAAGAAAGTTACAGTAAAGCCAACATAAGTTAAAACAAAGTGAACTCTACCCCAAAATTCATTAATCATCCGCCCCGTCATTTTGGGGAACCAGTGGTAAAAAGCAGCGTAAATTCCAAACACCGAGCCGCCAAACAGCACGTAGTGTAGGTGAGCGACGACAAAATAAGTGTCGTGAACGTGAATGTCGAAAGGTACGGAAGCTACCATGATCCCGGTGATGCCGCCGAGCACAAATGTTGAGATAAAACCCATCCCAAATAGCATGGCGCTGACAAGCCGGAGTTTTCCTCCCCAAATAGTTGCCAACCAGCTAAATATTTTAATCCCTGTTGGTACGGCGATGATCATAGTGGTGATCATAAAAAACATCCGCAGCCAGCCGGGAGTGCCGCTGGTAAACATATGGTGTGCCCACACGATTAAGCCCAAAAAGCTGATCGCGAGACTAGAATATGCGATCGCCAAATAACCAAAAATTGGCTTGCGGGAATGCACCGGCAAAACTTCTGAAATCACCCCGAAAAAGGGCATAATCATAATGTAAACTGCCGGGTGCGAATAAAACCAGAATAAATGCTGGTAGACGATTGGATCGCCGTTGCCGGTCGGGTTAAAAAATGCCGTTCCCGCTAACAAGTCAAACGACAGCAAAATCAAAGCTGCTGCTAACACTGGAGTAGCAATCAAAGTCAGCGCTGAAGTCGCAATCATCGCCCAGCAAAACAAAGGCATATCATTGAGACCCATGCTCGGAACCCGCATGGTGAAGATGGTAATGGCAAAATTCACCGCCCCCAAAATCGAAGAAGTTCCCAGAATCAAAACGCTGAGAATCCAAATTTCTTCCCCCGCTTGAGCAGTAACTAAGCTCAAAGGCGGATAGGAAGTCCAACCCGCCTGTGGAGCTCCTACCAAAAAACTGCTCAACAGCAACACGCCACCTACGGGAATCATCCAAAAGGCAACGGCATTCAGCCGGGGAAATGCCATGTCTTTTGCCCCGATCATTAAGGGGATCAAAAAGTTAGCAAATCCGGCTCCGGCGGGTACGATCCACAGGAAGATCATCACCGTCGCGTGAACCGTAAATAAACTGTTGTAGAGTTCGGGGGTGACAAAATCGGAGTCGGGGGTGGCGAGTTCTGTTCGCACCAAAGTTGCCATCACGCCGCCGATTAGATAGAAAATAAATGTTGTTACCAGGTATTGAATACCGATGACTTTGTGGTCGGTATTAAAAGTGAAATAGTCGCGCCAATGTCTATCGGCGGGCGCTGTTCCGCGAGCCTCAGTATTGGCAGTTTCTTGGAACTGTGCTTGTGTCATAGTTATTAGTCATTAGTTATTAGTCATTAGTTATTGGCTAAGGATCAAAGACCCCGTGCCAGGAACTAATGACTATTTTTAGTGATGAGTTGGGTGAAGTTGTTCTAGGGTTTCGGAATTAATTTTTATTTCCCTGACGTAGGGAGCCAAAAATTCACCGTCTGACAATTCCCCTGGATTGACTGCAACTGCTTGCTCTAAGTTTTGACTGCTAGCAACTTGCTGGCTTTGCAGCCAACTGTCGAATTCTTCTGGCGTGTGGACGACTGCTAAAGCTTTCATCGCTCCGTGATAAGCGCCGCACAATTCAGCACAAACAACCCGGTATTCGCCAGTTTTAGTTGGTGTAAATCTCAGTTCGCTCGGCCGCCCAGGAATTGCATCTTGTTTGAGGCGAAATTCCGGCAGCCAAAATGCGTGCAGCACGTCTTGGGCTGCGATATTTAGCTGTACGTCGCGGTTGACTGGCATATGCAGTTCGCCAGAACTAACGCCGCTTTCTGGATAGCTAAATATCCAGGCGTACTGCAAACCTGTGACATTTACAACTAAGTCTGCTGGTTTGTCTTCATTTTCTGGGGAAGCGCCTACGCCTAAAGCAACGAGTTTTGGAGACGGAATTTGAGGGGCGTTTTGCGGTGTATCTGAGAGTGTGGCTGCGATCGCACTTCCCCGCATTTTAGAGTGCGCTTGCATCGTGCCGTGGTCATGATTGCCCATCGGATCGAGGCCTCCCATTGAGTTGTAAATCTCAAAACTGTAGACTCCGATTCCTAAAATAATCACCGCTGGCACGGCTGTCCAAAGAATTTCTAAGGGAAAGTTGTCATGCCAAGGCGGCCCGTCTGTGTTGTCTCCTTGACGGCGGCGATATTTAATTGCAGCAACGATGAGAATTCCTTGGACCATGATAAATAGTCCAGTGGAAATGGTCATCATTGTATTGAAAAGTGCGTCTATGTCGGATGCTTCGTCAGAGGCGGCGATCGGCATCAAACCGTGATTCTGCCCGTACCAGAGACTGATCAGAGTCACTCCGATGCCGGCGAGCATGGTGAGGATGGAACTGGGAATGTTCACGCTGGTACTTCTTAATAGCGACACTTCTTCGCTTGAAAAATGAAGGAAGCGCCTCTGGGTTATCAATTTTTAATTGTAAATGGTATTTTTAGTAAAATGTCTCTCTTAAGGGTTACTTAAGGCTTAGTATGTTTGACCGATCGCCCGATCACCTCAAAAGTACGTCTTTTGTACCTTGACAAAAATGAGTAAAAATGGTAAACAATCGCTCTGTTTGGCTGCTAAATTTGAGATTTTTTCTCAAACACCATCAAATGCTGTTGAGGTAACATATCTTTTGTCTCTTTCCATACTAAACCGACGGCTGCCATTTCTTTTTTCACCTGCTTCTGCGTCATTTTGTGCAAACCTTTAATGGGAATCAGCGGGTTTTCGCCTCGATACTCGATCGATACTGTGCGGCCTCCCGGTTTGAGTGCTTTCACAATTCCTTGCATCATTTCTCTGGGATATGCAAATTCGTGATAAGCATCGACCATCACAACTAAATCTACGCTGTTTTCCGGCAAATTCGGATTGTCGATACTTCCCAAAACTGGCTCAAGGTTAGCAATATTTTTTTCTTGTTTATTCAATTTAATAAAATTAATCATTTCCGGCTGCACGTCAACTGCTAAAACCTTTCCTTGTGGAACTAAGGGAGCGATGCGAAAGCTAAAATATCCCGTTCCCGCTCCAATGTCTGCTACAATATCAGTTGGTTTTAAATCGAGATTGTTGACTAATCGAGCTGATTTTTCTTCCATGCCGCGAGACGGTCTTTCCAGCCAACCAGCGCCTTGATATCCCATGACTTGAGCAATTTCTCGACCCATGTAAAATTTGCCGATGCCGTCGGGATTGTGGACGGTTCGCTGCTGATAAATTGGGTCGCCATTTGCGCTTTTACTTGGTGCTGCACAGGCATCGAGCGGCAACAGGCAAATTATTGCTAAGATAATTGCTGCTAGCGGTTTGATGAATTGTCGGTTTTTCACGATCGTCCTAATTGTATGTTTAATTTTTTCATTACCAGGCTCTGCGCGGTCATGCAGAACCGGAGGAAGAGCCGAGGGAATATCGAGAATAGTTTAAGATTTAGCTGACAGCGGATTCTAACAATTTAATTGTACCAGAGTCAGCGTCGATTTCGACTTCTTGGCCGATCGGCAAAGTGAACTGTTCCCGGATGTGTCCCACCATTGAACCATACCACGCGGGAATCTTCAAAGGGCGAATGTGATCGGACAAGACTTGAGCTAAGGTTAGAGACTCTTGGGGTTTTTCCGCTTCGCACTTCGTACACTGTCCAAAAATAAAACCGGATATTTTATCTAGAATTCCCGCTAATTTGAGCTGCGTCAACATTCTATCAATGCGATAAACTTCTTCACCAACTTCCTCAACAAACAAAATACTGTTTTCCCACGGCGGTAAATATGCAGAACCCACCATTGCTGCGATTACTGATAAATTGCCGCCGATTAGTTTTCCCCTAGCTGTGCCCCGCCCGATTGTTTGAACTTGCACGCTTTGGGAGTTTTGCATCGTCACAGAACCTCCTTCAAACAAAACTTTTTTGACGTAATTTACTGTAAAGGGGCTCCAAGTTGACGCACCTAAAGGGCCGTGAAAAGTAACTCTATTAGTTTTAGCATAAATCGCCAATAACAGCGCAGTAATATCGCTGAATCCCATAATAATTTTGGGATTGTTGCGGATAATATTGTAATCCAGGAGTGGCAATATCCGACTACAGCCCCAGCCGCCCATCCCGGTAAAAATAGCTCGCACTGAGTCATCGGCAAAGGCTGCGTTGACATCGGCGGCGCGATCGGCATCCTTGCCTGCTAAATAGCCGTAGCGGTCGTAAAAATGCTCTCCCAATTTAACTTTTAATCCCAGCTTTTCGATAACTTTAAAAAAATCCTCAATTTCTTTTTTGTAGCTGAAAGCAGCAGGATTGATTAAAGCTACTGTGTCGCCGATTTGCAGGCGGCGCGGCTTAACGATCGCACTTTTGGGAGATAGGTTGGTTTGGGCGAGCGGCAAAAGCTGAGTACCAATAGCAGTCAGCCCAAAAGTTGTGAGCAGAGCGCGGCGGCGGAGAGTCATAGCTGTCAGGTAATTTTTGCTATGATTGTATAGCAAAATCTCTGCCATATCAGTTTAAAATTGCGAGTTTAAAATGAAAACCGACACTAAAATCTCAGCTATAAAATCCTGGGCTAAAGCTTTAGCCCGTCCTGCTGCTGAGTTTCCGCTGACTCAGTTATCCGTTAAAAGCGGTAAAATTCCCGGAGGATTGCGCGGCACTCTCTACCGTAACGGGCCCGCACGTTTCCAACGCGGTGGCATGAATACGGGACACTGGTTTGATGGCGATGGTGCAATTTTGGCAGTACATTTTACCGATGTCGGTGCTGCGGCTGTCTATCGCTACGTGAAGACAGCGGGATATCAAGCTGAGGAAAAAGCTGATAAATTTCTCTACAGTAATTATGGCATGACAGCACCGGGCCCGGCGTGGTTGCGGTGGACTAAATCTGTTAAAAATGCTGCCAATACTTCTGTTTTAGCTTTGCCCGATCGCCTTTTAGCTTTGTGGGAAGGCGGCTTGCCTCACAGCCTCGATTTGCAAACCTTGGAAACTCAGGGAACGGACGATTTAGGAAGTTTAGAGAGCGGATCTTCTTATTCAGCTCACTGCAAGCGCGACCCGATTACTGGGAACATTTTTAACTTTGGAATTACACAGGGTGCTAGTACAAAGTTGAATCTCTATAAAAGCGATAGTACAGGCAAAATATTCCAAAAAGCAACAGTTGCTTTAGATGGAATTCCGATGATCCACGATTTTGTTTTTGCAGGGAAGTATCTCATATTTTTTGTGCCACCGATGCGACTAAAACCTTTACCGGTTTTAGCTGGAATTAGCAGTTACAGCGAGTCTTTTGAATGGAAACCCGAGTTAGGAACGCAGATATTAGTTGTTGACTCGGAAACTCTGTCTTTAGTTAGTCGCGGCGAAACCGATTCTTGGTTTCAGTGGCATTTTGCTAACGGTTTTGTCAAGGAAGATGGTTCGGTGGCTGTAGATTTTGTGCGCTTCGCTGACTTTCAAACTAATCAGCGGCTGAAAGAAGTAGCGGCGGGTGAAACTCGCACCGATGCGGAGGGTTCCCTGTGGCGGGTGCATCTCAATCCTCAAACTGGCAAAGTGACAGCAGCCGAAGAATTGCTGGATCAACCTTGCGAATTTCCAATCGTACCTGCGGACGAAGTAGGCCAAGACTCACGATATATTTATCTGGCAATGTATCGGCCTGACGTTGATATTGTACCGGAACGTTATGGTGCGATCGCCCGTTTGGACACGCAAACCCGGAATCTCACAATTGCCGACTTGGGCGAAAATCGCTATCCCACAGAGCCCATCTACGTTCCAGATATTTCGTCGGAGAAAGGTTGGATAGTAACAGTTATTTATGACGGCAATTCTGACAGCAGCGAAGTCTGTATATTTGACAGCGAAGGGCTTGATCGCGCTCCTATTTGTCAGCTAGAATTGCCCGGTGTCATACCTTTGGGCTTTCACGGCACTTGGAAATCGGCCGTATGAGAAAATTGTAAAGAAGTGTTGCGGAAGATTTATTAAAAATTGTTGCCGCTTTAACCTCGAGTTGTTAAGGTGTGTGTAGATAGGAAATTCTCATATCTAGGAGGTGTGGAATTGACAATCTACATTGCTCAATTATCCTGTGCCAATTCGCACCAATCCCCGGCGATTGTAAGTCGCGGTTGCACAGGATCTCGTCTGCCTCTGCGGACTAAAAAAAGAAGGGTAATTAAGCCCTGGCGAATAACTAATCCCGGCGAATATTCCCGGCGAATGAATTCGCGGCTACACAGGCCAAGTTCGCCTCTGCAGACTGAAGGAAACCAATACCCGGCGAATAAATTCGCGGCTACACAGGCAAAGTCCGCCTCTGCAGACTGAAGAAAAAGCGGTAATAAAGCCCGCTTTGACATGATTATCGACTAGGTTTGCCCATCTCAGGTTTGTCTGCTTGAATGAGGTTAAATGACCAGATATTTGACTGATTTCTGGCAAACCCAAAGTTTAGTTCAACTCACGCGCACGTTAGCGATTCAACAGTTTTTGGTTTTGAGTTAACCCCACAAGTAAATGAGGTCTATCGGAACAAGATAGCCTTTCCCAAAATTATGAATTATGAGTTGTTACCGCCAAAACATCCAACTCATAGCTAATAATTCACAACTCACAACTCATAACTCCGTGCCGCAGTGAGCATCTACCAAAAGGTTTAATCTATGCAACTTCAAGGAAAAACAGCTCTTGTTACAGGAGCTTCGCGCGGAATTGGGCGATCGATCGCCCTGGCATTAGCGAGACAAGGAGTCAAACGCTTGTTGATTGTGGCGCGCAACCGCAAGCAATTAATTGAACTGGCAGAGGAAATCGATGTTTTGGGCACAGAAGTAGTGCCGTTAGCTTTGGATTTAACTCAGTCAGTAGCGGTGAATATTGCGATCGCCCAAGCTTGGCGAGATTGCGGCCCGATTCACCTGCTAGTCAACTGTGCAGGCGTCGCCCACCAAGCATCATTCTTGCGTTCTCCGCTGCCATTAATCGAGGAAGAAATCGCCTTAAATTTGCTCGGAACCTATACAATTACCCGCTTGATAGCTCGGCGAATGGCGACTCAAAAAGAGGGAACAATCGTCAATGTTTCGAGCTTAATGGGCAAAATTGCCGCTCCGACAATGGCGACTTATTCTGCTACCAAATTTGCTATTTTGGGATTCACGCAAGCTTTGCGTAGCGAGTTAACTCAGTACAATGTTCGAGTCACAGCTTTGCTGCCCTCCCTAACAGATACTGACATGGTGCGAGACTTGGAACAATTCCGGTGGGTAGTGCCCACAACTCCCGAAAAAGTTGCCCTAGCACTTGTCGCGGGATTGCAGAAAGATGCGCCGGAAATCTTGGTAGGATGGCAAAGTCATCTAGCAGTTTGGTGTCACCGAATTGCGCCTTGGTTGCTGGATTTTGTGTTGCGGATGGCGACTCCCGAACTTCGCGATAAATCGCGGGGCCGCAAATTGCGGGAGGCTTTAGCTAGCGGGCGATAAACTTTTTTATGGGTGGGCTTTCCGGCCAAACCCCTACTCCCCACAAGAAAACTCATTCTTTGTGGAACGGGCATCTTGCCCGTTCCGGGCTCTTGGGCCGTTGGTGTCAACTTAAGCTGTCAGCCCGCCCACCCGGTAGTCCGCCCGCCCACCCGGTAGTCCGCCAGGGATTGAAATCCCTGTCTCATAGCGAAAGTCCTCTGAAAGAGGACTGAGAAGAAGAATTTTTGACGTTGCTGATTCACGGTAGGAATCAACTTTTCGCTTGATGTTACAAAACTCACCATACTTGTCTTATAGCAATTGGGAAATCTGAATTCCTACCTGTATTTAGCAACGCCCAGCAACGCCCAATTTTTAAACTCATTAGTCCTCTTCAGAGGACTTTAGCTATTAGACAGGGAATTCATTCCCTGTCGGATTGTCGGACTGTCGGATTGTCGGACTGTCGGACTATCAGACTGTCGGACTGTCGGACTATCGGACTATCGGACTGTCGGACTGTCGGACTACCGATTTAACGTTAAGTTGGCACCAATGGGTATTGCCGTGTCCCTAGAAGGGCTATGTACTTACTTACCAGCAAAAGTGCTGTATATCATTTCCACTCGCCCTGAAGGGTAAAAGCAGCCCAATAATAGGGAGATTTCCATTTTTCCTCCTGCATCATTTCGATCTGCGCCGCCCTCAAAGCTGCCGCCGGCGCTAACTTTTCTTGCACCATTTTTTGATAAAACTTTTGCATTAACACAGCAGTTCCTTCATCATCCACATTCCACAAACTCACCGCCACCCGCTGCGCCCCCGCATACATAAAACCCCTTGTTAATCCCACCATTCCTTCGCCTTTAACATTCTGTCCCATTCCCGATTGACAAGCACTTAAAACTACTAAATTTGCTGACAGTTTCAAGTTGAAAATATCGGTGAGGCGCAAAAAACCATTGACAAGATTGCCCTTTTCATCTACCATTGACATCACAATTCCTGACAGTTCGGGATTTTTGCTGTTCGCAAGGCCGTGGGTGGCAAAGTGAACGATTTGATAATTGGCTAAACTCCCCTCGGTAGCAGTAGTGCGACTAGCCTCAAAATCAAGTATTTCACTGCTAGAAGCTGAGGGAAATAAGCTGGATATTGTTTGGGCTTCTTGGCGGGTAAATGCGAGGCGTTCGGGCGGCCATTGCCGATTAGAAGCACGAAGTGATTGATTTAAACCGAGGTTATTTGCTTCTAATTTTTCTGTCGTTGCTTGGGTGATTTTTCCTTTAATTCTTTCATCGTCTGGACTGAAAACCGGATCGGCTAAAATTGCTAAATTTCGGCTGGGTGGTTTTCTATCTCCGTAATTTTGCCTGAGAATAGCGAGAGTTGAGGCAGAAGGCAGAGTGATAATTTCATGTTCAACAATTAAGGGAACATTGGTATTTTGCCCAGCAGTTTGGACAAGAGTTAAAGCTTGAAAAGGGGTATAGTGCAGCACGCCGTCGGGAACAATTAATAAGCGTTTGTTTCCTAATTTGGCTGCTGCGGGTTGTAAAATTACTTGACCCAGATTGGCACTCGCTTGGGCAACTTGTTGGGGAATTTCTCTCTGGATTGGGCTAGTTATTGTCTCTAGGAAGTCCTTAGCTGCTGTTTCAATGTCAACCTGTTTTGGCAATTCATAGCTGGTTAGTCCTGTGGATGTCACAACCCACAAATAACTGCGGTTTTTGCCGAGTGAATATTGCAATAAAATCGTGTTTTCATCGAGAATCTGTTTCTGAATTTCTGGCAGTGTTAAAGGTTGGGGCTGGGTAAGGGCAGCGTAGCGGGGGCTGGCGGTACGAATCTTGGTTTGAAGTTGCTGATATTGTTCCAAAAGTGCGAGGCGTTGTTTGTCGATTTCAGCGATTTTAGTGGGATTGGGGTTGGGGAGGCTGATTGTTTCAATGCGCTGCTTTTCAATGGCTTCGAGTTGCTGTTGCAAGCTCTTTTCTTGTTGCAGTAAATTGGGGTCAATGCCTTCCCGAATGTTGGCGTTACTTTCTTGGAGAAGTTCGAGGAGGCTGCGGGCCCTCGAACGTTCGCTGGCTTCTAAGGCTTTTGTATCATAACCGGATTTAGGATTAGTTTTATGCAGTTGCATTAACAAATCGATGTAGAGTTCGTAGTAGTTTTGTACTGTGGCAAAGTATGAGCTGCGGAGTTCAGGGCTGGCTATTTTGGTGCGGAGGTTTTCGATAATTTTGAGAGAGGATTCAATGTGATTGAGGCCTTCGGTAAGATTATTTTGGTCGCGTTTGACAGAAGCTATGTTGTAAAGGGTGAGAGCTTCCCCACCGCGATCACCTACGGCCCGTCTCAGGGGAAGCGACTGGCTGTAATACTCTAGCGCTTTCTGTTTTTCTCCCAAATCTGAGTAGACACCGCCGATATTGCCGAGGGTGTTAGCTTCCCCACCGCGATCGCCTACTGCCCGAAATAGGGGAAGCGACTGGGTGTAATACTCTAGCGCTTTCTGTTTTTCTCCCAATTCTGAGTAGGCTAAGCCGATGTTGTTTAGGGTGCGAGCTTCCCCACTGCGATCGCCTACTGCCCGACTCAGGGGAAGCGACTGGCTGTAATACTCTAGCGCTTTCTGTTTTTCTCCCAATTCTGAGTAGACTAAGCCGATATTGCCGAGGGTGCGAGCTTCCCCACTGCGATCACCTACTGCCCGAATTAGGGGAAGCGACTGACCCAAATACTCTAGCGTTTTCTGTTTCTCTCCCAAATCTGCGTAGACACTGCCGATGTTGTTGAGGGTGATAGCTTCCCCACGGCGATCGCCTATTGCCCGTCTCAGTGTCAGGGACTGGGTGTAATACTCTAGCGCTTTCTGTTTTTCTCCCAAATCATCGTAGACATTGCCGATGTTGTTGAGGGTGGTAGCTTCCCCCCCGCGATTCCCTACTGCCCGCGTCAGGGGAAGCGACTGGCTGTAATACTCTAGCGCTTTCTGTTTTTCTCCCAATTCTGAGTAAATACCGCCGATGTTGTTGAGGCTGCCAGCTTCCCCATCGCGATCGCCTGTTGCCCGTCTCAGTGTCAGGGACTGGGTGTAATACTCTAGCGCTTTCTGTTTTTCTCCCAAATCATCGTAGACAGTGCCGATGTTGTTGAGGGTGAGAGCTTCCCCCCCGCGATTCCCTACTGCCCGAAATAGGGGAAGTGACTGGCTGTAATACTCTAGCGCTTTCTGTTTTTCTCCTAAATTTGAGTAGACAGTGCCGATGTTGTTGAGGGTGAGAGCTTCCCCACGGCGATTGCCTACAGCCCGAAATAAGGGAAGTGACTGACTGTAATACTCTAGCGCTTTCTGTTTTTCTCCCAATTCTGAGTAGACATTGCCAATGTTGGTGAGGGTGACAGCTTCCTCACGGTGATCGCCGGTTGCCCGTGTCAGTGTCAGGGACTGGCTGTAATACTCTAGCGCTTTCTGTTTTTCTCCCAATTCTGAGTAGACTCTGCCGATGCCGGTGAGGGTGGTAGCTTCCCCTCGGCGATCGCCCGCTTCCCAATACAATTTTAATGCTATTTCAAACTGGACGATCGCACCTCTTTTTGATTCCGCTGTTCCTTGATTGTAGAGTTGTACTCCTTCTTTGAAAGCTTTTTCAGCAGCCTCGTTACTGTTACTTTGTGCTGTTTGTACGGTTTTGCCAATGGGTACGGCTGCGACCACTGGCTGACTTAACTGAACCGAAAGTGCGATCGACATACCAGCCAAAAACCATTGAGTGCGATCGAGCATAACCACCCTTTTTGTATTTTTGTCAATTTTACTTACTACTAGCCTGCTTAGTCTTAAGGCAGGAAGAAGTAAGGGCGATCGGCATTTTTGCTAGAGTGAACGAGTAGGTGCGATTCCCTGCGGGATCGCTACGCCGCGCGTACTTTTTCCCAGCATGAACAACATCCTAACTACCCCCGATCCTGTAACAACCCACTGGGATTGCCCCGAATGCGGCGGCACCGGTACTCTCAGCCCAGAAATTTGCCCTGTTTGCCTCGGAGCAAAATACATCGATCTCGCTACAATAACGAACTGGATGCTAGATTTTATGGAATCTCGCGGCTGCGATCGAGCTGAGATCGATCGATTGCGAACCGAAAGCCCAGACCCCCTAACATTAACTTTTTGCCTCGAAGTTTGTATCGCCCTTAAATAAACAATTTACCAATTACCAATTACCAATCCCCAATTCCCAATATTCAGTGTCCCTTAACCGGATGTTGCCCGTAAAAAGGCAAAGCATCCGACCAATCAGGACGACTTCCTTGTTTCCACTCCAAATAAGCCAATTCCAACACACTAGAAACCGACCAACCCAACTCGCTGCCAACTTCAATTAACTGATAGGCACTTTCCAAACTTTCCAACTTTTCATGCCACGATTCCGGTGTCATTACCGTATCAGTAAACACCTCAGTTACACCAAAATCTTTGTTAACTGAATAAAGTGCCCCAAACAATTGTCCCCGCTGTGCAGGCATTTGCAGCGCCATATCCTGATTTGAGATAAATTTTTTACTGCTGCTGCAAGCGACAGCCGCCAAAGTTGAAACCGCAAAAACCGGAATATCCAACTGTTGAGCCAAAGTCCGCGCCGTCACCATACCCATCCGAGTCCCCGTGAAACCTCCGGGCCCCTTCGCCACCGCAATAAAAGCCAAATCCGCCAAAGTTTGCGGCCCAATAAACTCGACTAAATACTGATGCAAATGAGTTGCTAAATCGCGATCCAAATTCCAAGTTTGGCAGCGAGAATCCCCAGCAAAATTGCTGATGGCTAAACCGAGTTCGCGACTAGCTGTGTGCAGGGCTAAGCCGTATTTTTTAACTGATGTTCCGTCTTGGGGATTGCTATTCACGATTACTGATAATTTTCCTTAACAAAAAACAGCGGCAAAGCCACAACTAAGCAACCCAAAAGAATGCCAAATATTCCCGTATTTAAAATCCTGGAATTACCCATACCCCCACTCACCAAAAACAGCACTACTAAACTTGCAAATAAATTTTTATTGGCAAATTCTTTGTGTTGGGAAACTTGATGCTTGACCGTCATAAAACCCGACGTAACTATTAGCGCAAACCAAGAATTAAAAATGACTATTTGAGAGCCAAAGATAAACCAAACTAAGGCAAACATTAGCGCATCTATCCAAAAATCCTGAGTTTTCAACTTCGGCAACCAAAATTCTTGGGTAGCAACAGGGGCGATTTTCTTGACTAATTGATTGTGTTGCAGCCGCACGAGTTTGTTTCTCAATTTAATCTTGGGATCGATTTGCAATATTTGCTTCCACTCCGGGCGGCGAGAATTGTTGACTCTTCCCAACAGCTTCACGGCTGCCACTTTATTTAACTGCAAATCGGTGAGTCTGGTGGCAATTATTTGAGATAAGTGCGGATAGTAAACGGGGTTATCTTCGGTTCTGTTGATGACGATATTGAGCTGTTGCTTGGCTTGACTGACTTGGATTGTAACATTGTACGGGGCGATCGCTTCTTGTAAAGCTTGCTGAATTTCGGCTTGCTGTTGGCGAGTGAAAAGCAACACACCGGGCGCAGGTGTAACCACCCGTTCTGCGGGCGTTTTCGGCGCGTCTAGCACAGGCGGTGCGTCTAAATACACAGGTTTGGGGTTCAAGTGCCGGATAACTGCTGATGCTGAACTGTAGCGCCGATTGGTGGCACTTTGGAGCATGGTGTCGAGGATGCGGCCGAAATCATCGCTAACAGCAGTCTTCAAATAATTTCGCCAAGCCCAAGAATCCTCTGTACTGTCGAACAAATCGAAGGGAGGAATTTCTGTCAGCAAGTGAATGCAGGTAACGCCCAAACTGTAGATATCGCTGGCAAAAACTGCTTTACCCATCAATTGTTCTGGGGCTGTATAAGCAGCACTGCCGATGATTGTACCAGTTGGCTGCAAGCCGTTTGCTGTTACTTTCTTAGCTGCACCAAAGTCTACTAAAACAATATCTTTTTGGAAAGGAGAGGGTTGATAGGAATTTTCTAAGGCGGGTAAAGGGGCAGGAGATAGGCGGCGGCGAATTATATTTTCGGGTTTGATATCGCGGTGAATGACTTTGGATTTGTGGACGAAGTGGAGCACTGGCAATAAATCGTTGAGAATTTGCCGAATTTGAGTTTCCGTGAATGCTCCTTTTTGTTCTAATTCTCTGGCTAGGTTTTTACCGTCTATAAATTCTTGTACTAAATACTGTCTCCCGTCTTGTTCAAAATGCGCGATTAATTCTGGAATCTGGGGATGTTTTCCCAAAGTTTCTAGCTGGGCTGCTTCTTGGTGAAATAGTTGAGCGGCTTTTTCGGCTGCGGTATTTTGCTGCAAAAATTGCTTGATTACGCACTGCGAAAAAATCAGGGGTTTGGTTTCATCAACTGCTAGAAATGTTCGGCCAAAGCCTCCTTGCCCGATCGGCTTTATGGTTCGGTAGCGAGATGCTGATGGTGTTTCTGCGTCAATAGTTAACAACAATTTTGATCCGCAACTTTGGCACAATTCTGCATCACCTAGGTTTTGCGGATTCTGACAAGTTGGGTTTAAGCAATAGCTCATTGGATTTTAGATTTTAGATTTTAGATTTTAGATTTGTAATTGGGAAGTGGGAATGGGGAATTGGGAATGGGGAATGGGGCATCTGGAATTGGTTATTGGTTATTGGTTGTTATCGCCAACCACTCACAAAAAACCTATAAAAAACAACAAATAGCAACCAACAACCAACAAATGACTAATGACTAATGACTAATGACTTCTTCCTTAAGTCGGGACGAGTTCGCCTGGCCGCAATTTTGCCCATTTGCCGGTCTCTTGCTTGAAACTCTGACACCCAACTACATCCCATTCCATTTCAATTTCGTCTTGGCGGGGACGGATGTTGACGTTGATGGTGGGTTCTACGGGGTCGAAATCGGGTGTGTCGGTGAGGTGAAGCTGTTCGTGCTGTTCTTCTACGGCGTGGTAGGTGAAGCAGCGGTCTACATAGTGGCAGTTAATACAAATACACATTCTTGATATCCTCTGTGCATTTCAAAAAGATTGGTGAAATTTGAGCTTTCTGTTAATCTAGCGTAGCAAGAGTTTAATTGTTTGTAAGGAAAGTAGATTTTTGTTGCGATGCCGATTAATTTGCCCTCTTCATTATCTCCTGATACTTGGCCGTTTGATTTGAAACTGCTGACACCGCCTGCTTATCTGGTGGGCGGTGCGGTGCGGGATGCGTTGCTGGGCCGCCGATCGCACTATTTTGATTTAGATTTCGTTATGCTAACACGGGCCGTGAAGACTGCTCGAAAAATTGCCGATCGCACGCAAGGTGGATTTGTCTTGTTGGATGCGGAACGCCAAATTGCGCGGGTGGTGTTTGCGGGCGGTACGGTGGATTTGGCGCAAGCGGAAGGGGGGAATCTGGAGGGGGATTTGCTGCGCCGAGATTTTCGGATAAATGCGATCGCCTACAATCCTTTTACAGAAGAAATCATCGATCCTTTGGACGGTCAAACTGATTTGCGGTTGGGTTTGCTGCGGATGGTTTCGCGGTCAAATTTGGAGGACGATCCGCTAAGGTTATTAAGAGCTTACCGCCAAGCGGCGCAGTTGGGTTTTGCGATCGAACCTGAAACTCAATCGGCGATTCGGGAATTGGCGCCGCTGTTGAGTCGGGTAGCGGTGGAACGGGTGCGGACGGAATTAGGTTATTTGTTGAGCAATCCTAACGGTGTTCCTTGGATTTGTCGCGGTTGCGAAGATGGTTTGTTTTCGATTTGGTTTGAAAGTGCGATCGACCGTTTTGATATTTTGACAAAAATTGATGCGTCTGCTGACAAATTAGCGGCAATTTACCCGGAATTAGGGAAGGAATTCGGGCGTCAGATTAGAGATACAATTAAAACGCCTTTGTTGGCTGTGGCGAAGCTGGCTATTTTGGCAGATTCCGACCCGACAATGGCTGAAACCCAGTTGCTGCGGTTGAAGTACAGCAATGCGGAGGTTAAAAGTGCGCTCGGGCTTTTGAAATACTTGCCCAAATTGCAAGCAAAACCTATCGCGGAAATGTCTTTGCGAGAACAGTATTTTTTGTTTCGGGATGTGGGAATAGTATTTCCTGTTTTAGCGGTTTTGGCGGTGGCGGCGGGAGTGGCGGTTGATGAGATTTCACTGTTAATTAATCGCTATCTGGATGCTGATGATATTATTGCTCATCCCACACAATTAGTTAGCGGCAATGATTTAATGGAATATTTGAAATTGCCCCGAAGTCCGCGCATCGGTCAATTTTTAATGGAGATTCAATTAGCGCGGGTTGAGGGGAGAATTGCGACTCGCGAAGATGCGCTGAAATTGGCGGCAGAGTTGGTTAATCAGTAAGTTTAAATTGATATATTGCAGAAATTAGAACGGGCAAGATGCCCGTTCCACAAGACACTTAATTGTATTGTGGGCAGTTACTCTGAGCAACGCCCTAAAAAGTTAGTATACAATGGTGCAAAATGTGCATATTAACTCGTATGTTGCACCATTGTCAGCAACAGGCAAGATGCCTGTTCCACAAAATATAAATTTTCTTGTGGAACAGGCACCTTGCCTGTTCATAAAAGGCTAAGTGACAATGGTGTAACATATGAGTATTAAACCACATATTTTAATTCTTCTGGTAATTCAAACTTGCCATCGGCGCCCGGTTCAAACTCAACAACTTTCAACACAGCATCAACATTCAGCGGCCCGTAAATGTGCGGGTAATTCTCACCCGCCGCCAATTCATACTTAAGTTCAGCTTCTACTTTGTCCGAGTCAATCCAAAGCAGCAGCAATCCTGTTTGTCCCACAAAAAATTTATTAGCAGATCTAAGAACTTGTGGCAGAGTCGAACAGTGGATAAATCCTTCAGTATCTAGCGTATCGCCGCGATAGGATTGAACTTGTTTTGCTTCTTCCCACTTTTGGCTGCGGGTGATGTGAAAAATAACGCTCATAGTTAGATAGGTTTTAGGTTTAATTGACAATTGGCAGCAAAATTTGAGAGGGACAATTCCCGCCACAACTTACTGTCAGCGTGATAATCTTAGCATCGATAGTCCGCGCTTCACCGCCCGGCGCACCCGTTCCCGGATTCACGTCGTAAGCGGGAAAACAAGCCGCACTCAAACTCAGACGCAACGCATTACCTTTCGCAATTTGCATACAAGTTGCTTGCAACACAATTATTACAGGTGTTTCACCTGAATTTACCCGCACGTAACCTTGAGTGAAATTGTAGACGCTGCCGCTATCTTTGACCTCCGAAAGTATGGCACACAAATCAAAACTCGGCGCATCGGCGGTACAAAATACTTCAACAATTATATCTCCTGCAACGTGCAAATCTGCTGTTAGCGGTGCCGAAGTGTATGTTAACACATCGGTGCGGCAGTCAATAGTCGATCGCTCCATCGCACCCGCAGGAAATGCAGCATGACCTCCCAAGGATGGCACCGGCCGCCAAGGGTCATGTACGAATATATCATCAGTGCAAACATCCGCGCACCTCTCTGTTAAAATACCCGCATCTTCTCTCATCGCGGCAAGTCCGGTACTTGCTAAAAAATAAGATTTATAATTATTATTAGGCCATTTATCAAATTTCCGCCAATCATTCCTCCCCATCTCAAATAGCGAAATCGGTCGCTCGTCTAATATTCCTGTATCAACTCCTTTCAGGAATTGATCGAACCAGCGAATTTGCAACTCATCCACCGGATTTGAAGCTGCAAAACCATAATCCAACGCTCCCACTTTTCGCCCCCAAGGTAAATGCGCCCAAGGGCCAATTATCAAATGCTGCGGATAGGAACTCCGGCTTGCCATTTCCTTGTAAAGATGGATTGTTCCCCGCAAATAAGTATCAAACCAACCACCCACGTGCAGCATTGGCAAGTCTACATCTTTGATGTTTGGCGATAATTTTTTCCAATACTCGCTCGGTCGATTATTATCCAACCAATCGTGATAATATGAGTCTGGTGCAAGCTTTTTAATAATTTCAGGACGCGCCGGCACGGTATCGTATAGCGGGAGATTTCTCGAATCTGCATATAAGGCTTGATAGGCAGAAATATCGCCTTTTAAGCGAGCGGTTTCTGCGGCTAGCTGAATTGCCCAGCCGAGATTTGATTGCAGACAAAACGCGCCGCCTTCATAAGCCCAATCAGTGTATAAATTGCCGCCTACCATTGCCGGACAAATTGTGATTAAAGCGCTCGGTTTAGCACCCGTCGCGTAGAGTTGAGTCATGCCTTGGTAAGAAAAACCGTACATTCCGACTTTGCCGTTACCCCCCGGCAAATTAGCAGCCCAATTGACGCTATCAAAACCGTCTTGTGTTTCGCTAACAAATAGGTTAAATTCGTCTTCGGAAGTGCCGCGTCCCCGCACGTCTTGGATGACAACAATGTAGCCGTGTTTGGCGTACCATGCGGGATGGGAATATACTAATGTAGAGGCGATCGCCCTTCCGTAAGGTTGCCGCATTAACAATACTGGAAATTCGCCTTCCGCATCGGGGCGGTAGATGTCAGCATCTAAACGCACGCCATCTTTAGTTAGCATTGACGCTGTTTCTTTCGGACAAAGTTTCAGCATAAATCCTAAAAAATATCAACTAAAAAAGTTTGTAGTAACTGACATCTTGCACCATTCTCGATAAGCATTTGATGAATAGGCAAGATGCCTGTTCATCAATAAAATTCATCTCTTGTGGAACAGGCATCTTGCCTGTCCGTGAGAATGGTGCAACATCTCAGTAGTAAGGGCTTGAGGTTTTTCTTTAAGGACTCAAGTCCTTACTAGAAACCTAGGAATCAAGTCCTTACTACAAACCTAACATGGTACGAGTACATCCGATCGCCCAAGAACTCTCATATCTTCCTCATCGAGTTCGACTGGTGTACCGCTGCGAATTAGTTCCACAAAATCCTCATTCGGCACCATGATGCACAAAGCGTACAAACGTTCATTGCCCGTATTTTCAATTACGTGAGTACCCGTTGGAGGCACTAACACACTATCTCCCGGTTGAATACTAACTGTTTTGCCGTCGCAGGTTGCTTGCCCTTTTCCTTTGAGTACAAAAAACATTTCTACTGCGAATTGATGGCGGTTGGGAGGAGTTTTGCCCCCCACATCGAAAATCTCCACGCAAACTGTTAATGAAACATTAGCTATTACCGGATCGAAGACGATCGCTAATCTATTAGTATCGCCCGGACTGATGCGAAATGCTTGGTAGTCTTTGGGAGACTTTATAACAGGAATCACGCACTGGTTTGTCATTTTTTTTATTGTTAGTTGTCAGTGGTTATGTTTCTGTTGTCATTAGTGAGAATCCAGAGTCATTAGTCCGCCGCTCAACCTCCAAAGTTTATTAATTTCACAGGAGAGTTCGCTGTCAGAGCAGGAAGCGAGATATAGGCTTTGCTGTGCGGGATTCTCGCACTCCTAAAAAACGCTTTTTATACTCCAGACGGATACTCCCCTGATGGCTGCTATTTAATTGCTTCTAACATAGCCTGAGAATCCGACAAAAAGCCAAAACATTGTTTAACGTTATAAAGAGTAGCTTGCCAGCAATAATCGGGAGATGTCGTAGCTGTACAATCTTTGACTAAAATACAGTCGTAACCGAGGAAATTAGCATCTTGCAGCGTAGCCATGACGCACTGATCGGCGTTTACTCCTCCGAAAAAAAGTGTAGTTCTGCCGAGGTTCCGCAAGATACTATCTAAAGGAGTATCCCAAAAGCCGCTCATCCGATATTTATCAACGCAAATATCCTCCGGTTTGGGTTTTAATTCATCCACAATTTGCGCTGCCCAACTCCCTGCCATCAGTACAGGTGCGTTGTTTTTTGGCAGCGGATCTCCCAAACCTACGCCGGATCCTGTGGGATTGTAAACGTGACGGGAAGCTGCACTAATATTGAGCAAATCGGGGCGGTTTCCCCAGTTTATCCAAATAATGGGTACTGCGTGCGATCGCAATTTTGGCAGTAAATTTGTTAAAGGATTAATTGGAGTTCTGGCGGGCGTTACATCTACGCCAATATGTGCTAGCCAACCGTCGGGATGACAGAAATCGTTTTGCATATCTATCACCAACATTGCTGCTTTTGCTAAGTCCAAACGCAGGGTTTTAGTTTCTGTTTCCAGGGTAACAGGTTGAGGCGCGATCGGCGATCGGGTAATATCGGCAATTTTGGCATCAACTTTCCAAGCATTCGGCGGTACGCCCAAAGTGCGAAGAGAATCAGGATTCATATTGATTTTGACTCAAAAACAATTTCAATCTTATAACTATTTGATTGTCACTAACTTGTCATATCTTAAATCTTGGTTATAATTAAGTATCAGCGGCAACTATTTGAGAGTTTTTATGATTTATTAACTTTATACAGGCGACCGCCAATGTTAGCGCCGTGGGATCATACATTAAAAATTAATATAAATTTACAAAAAGGGTAAATCTATGAGCTTTACAATTCAAAATGCTTTAATTCCGGTTGATAGCGGTTATGAAACCGCAGATGTGCAAGTGGTGGATAATTGCATAAGCGCGATCGCCCTCAATTTAGAGCCTGCGGGAACAGTTATCGATGGCAAAAATAAGCTGCTACTGCCCGGTTTTGTCAACGCGCACACTCACTCTTCAGAAATGTGGCAACGAGGCATCATTCCCCCTTTGCCCCTAGAGTTGTGGATTGCCGAATTGTACGATTTTACACCTCTCGATTCCGAACAAGTTTATTTGAGTGCCTTGGGAACTGCGGTAGAAACATTGCTGTCGGGCGGTACAAGCGTAGTCGATCATTTAGTTTTGATTCCGGGGCAAGAATTAGAAACAATCGCCGCAGCAGTTCGCGCTTATCAAGAAATCGGCATCCGCGCTTTTATCGGGCCGTTAATTCAAGATGAATCCCTGACAGCGGGAATGCCTTCTGGCGATAGCGGCATCGAACACGCGGCTTACATTCGATCGACCAATGCCACTTTGGAATTAATGGAAACAGCCATAAAACAGTTTCAAAATCCCGAAAAAGGTGTTAATATATTATTAGCGCCGACGGGAATTCAACTGTGTTCCGATGCTTTGTTTGAAGGCTGCATCGAATTGAGCGATCGCTACAACCTTTGTCGGCACGCCCACCTCTTGGAAACCGCCGCTCAAAAACAGTTAGCTCACGAAAAATACGGCTGTAGTGCTGTCGAGCACCTGCAAAAAATTGGTTATTTAAGTCCCCGAACTTCCTTAGCACACTGCGTTTGGCTGGACGATTCCGACATTGCGATTATGGCAGAAACGGGAGCGACAGTCGTACACAATCCTCTCAGCAACTTGCGCCTGGGAAGCGGAATTGCACCGATTTTGAAATACCGTCAAGCGGGAGTTAACGTATCTTTTGGCTGCGACGGCGCTGCTAGCAATGACTCTCAAGATTTGCTGGAAGCGCTTAAAATTGGTTCGATTTTGCACAATATCACGGATTTGGATTACCGCCAATGGATTACACCGCGCCAGTCTGTAGAAATGGCATCTATGGGAGGAGCAAAAGGCTTGAATGTCGCCGATGAAATGGGTTCGCTGACAGTCGGTAAAAAAGCAGATTTTGTGCTGTATGATTTAACCAGTTTATCATTGCTGCCGCGCACCGATCCGATCGGCTTACTAATATTAGGACGCCCGACTAATGCGGTAGACAGCGTTTGGGTAAACGGCAAGCAAATTGTCGCCGAAGGTAAGGTGAAAACGATCGATGTTGATGCTTTGAGGCGGGAACTATTCGATTGCAGCGAGTGGACTAGCAAGCGTCAATCGCAAACGGTGAGCGAGATTGAAGCGCACTATCGCCAAGTGATGAAACTGCAAGGTTACTCTTAAAAGCTATCTTTTCTCTTCCTATAAACAGTTAGGTAACTGTTTATAGCAAGGACTAAAGTCCTAACTATATTAAACTCTCAGAAACTTGAGTACTCAGTCGAGAGACTAAAAACAAAGAGGTAAAAATGTGAAACCACACCACCCAAAATATCAACCAAAGATAACAGTTATGTCTTGGAAAACCAGGCTGGCTACTGCAGCAATCATTACATTAGCAGTTTTCGCAGAATTAGCGCCGACGCTTAAATTTAACCCCATCAGCCTCGCAAATCCTAATCACTCAAAAGCTGCAGCCATGACACCCCCTAACAACCAGATCGATGTAGACGCCCGACTTGTTGCAGCTAATACCAAATTTGGTTTTAACTTGTTCAACACCCTCAGTAAACAACAGCCGAATAAAAATATCTTTATTTCCCCTACTTCTGTCGCCCTCGCACTGTCAATGGCATACAACGGAGTTAGCGGAGAAACCAAACAAGAAATGACAAAAGTTCTCGAATTAACGGGAATGACTCCGCAAGAAATCAACGCAGCAAATCAAGCTTTGCAAAATAGTTTTCAGAAAGTTGACCCCAATATCCAAGTATTAATTGCTAACTCGCTTTGGGCGCAACAAGGCTTCTCCTTAAAACCAGAATTTCTGCAAACAAATCAAAAATACTACAATGCTAATGTTACCGAATTAAATTTTATGAATCCGCAAGCTCTTAGCATCATTAACGACTGGGTGAGCCAAAAAACTCAAGGAAAAATAGATAAAATTGTCGATAAAATTAGCCCCGATGGAGTCTTGTTTTTGATTAACGCTATCTATTTCAAAGGCAACTGGAAAACCCCCTTTGATAAATCTCAAACTGCGAACAAAACTTTCTCTTTAATCGACGGCAGTTCCAAACAGCATCCGATGATGTCCCAGAAAGGCATTTATGGGTACTACGAAACAGACACATTTCAAGCAGTCAGTTTACCTTACGGAAAAGAAGGCGCTCTGGCTATGTATATTTTCTTGCCCAACTCCAATAGCAATTTGGCAATTTTCTTGCAGCAATTAACACCAGAAAACTGGAATGAATGGATGCAAGAATTTATAAATATAAATGGTACTATTGAAATACCCCGCTTCCAAATAGAGTATGAAGTTGAACTGGAAAACACACTCACAGCTTTGGGCATGGCAGGAATTTTTGATAGCTTAAAAGCCGATTTTTCTCGGATGACGACTGATAACGACGTAGCAGTAGATTCAGTAACACACAAAACATTTGTCGAAGTGAACGAAGAAGGTACAGAAGCAGCCGCAGTCACTTCCATCCAGTTAACCAGAGCTAGTAGATTGCCTTTTCAAATGAATGTAAACCGTCCATTCTTTTGTGCCATTCAAGACAATACTACAGGAACAATATTATTTATGGGTACCATCGTTGACCCCCAATAATATCAAAAAGAGTAGGTGCGTCAGGAAATGTTCGATCGCCTTTTAATAAAAAAACCCTAGCTGGCGCACCCTAACAAGCTAATTATACGGTAAAATATCAGTCTAAAAATAATCATATTTGCGACAAATTGATGATTAAATTGCACAAATGGCAGCGGATACTGGCTTTAATAGTTGTTTTTACGATCGCCCTTACCTCCTCCGCCATATTATCCCCCCGTCTCTTTGCTCAAACCCCGCCCAAAACCCCAACAACTGAATTGCGCGGCGTCTGGCTGACGAACATTGACAGCGACGTTATTTTCTCCCGCAACAACATCATTGACGCTGTAAATCGACTGGATCAACTCAATTTCAATACCATCTATCCCACAGTTTGGCAAGGAGGCTATACGCTTTATCCGAGTGCTGCCGCCCAACGAGTATTCGGACAGTCGATCGACCCATCGCCCGGATTGAAAGACCGAGACATCCTCAAAGAAATTATAGCACAATCCCGCCAAAAAGGTATAGCAGTAATCCCCTGGTTTGAGTTTGGTTTCATGGCTCCCGCCGAATCAGAATTAGCCACACTTCACCCCGACTGGCTGGCGCAGCGGCGCGACGGTTCAACTATTTGGAAAGAAGGCAAACACGAGCGAGTTTGGCTGAATCCCTTTCATCCCCAAGTGCAGCAATTTATCTTAGATTTAATCCTAGAAATTGTCGATAATTATGATATAGATGGCATTCAATTTGACGACCATTTCGCCTTACCCGTAGAATTTGGCTACGAGCCGTTAACAGTGTCAATGTATCAGGAACAAATCAAAAGCCCTCCCTCCGACGACGCCCGCGAAACCTTCTGGGTGCGCTGGCGCGCTGACAAAATCAACGACTTCGTGGGCCGAGTTTCCCGCGCCATCAAATCCCGCAAAGAAAAATGTATTGTCAGCTTATCTCCGAACCCTTTTCACTTTTCTTTACCCGCCCACTTGCAGGACTGGTTTACCTGGGAAAGACGTGGCTACATCGACGAAATTGTGTTGCAGATTTATCGCAGCGATATCAAGCGTTTTAGTGCCGAACTGGAACGGGAAGAAGTTAAACTAGCTAAACTTAACATTCCAACTGCGATCGGCATTTTGACAGGCCTTAAAAATAATTCCGTGCCCCTCAAACAAATTCAAGAACAAGTGCAAGAAGTGCGAAAAAGAGATTTCGCTGGCGTGTCGTTCTTTTTTTACGAAAGTTTGTCGAATTGGGCTAACGAAACCCCCGAACAGCGCAATTCGGCATTGCAAGAATTCTTTCCCACAAAAATGCAGCGCCCGCCATCCGAAGCCACAATTTGAAACCCACGGTTAAAATGAGAAAAAGCATACAGCGCTTAGGAATTGTCATCTTATCTTTAAGCGCTTTCCTAACAATTGGCTATTTCACTCCCAGAAAGTGGGGAAATTACTCGCAAGCAGATTGCACAATTTCTCTATACATTTCCAACCAAGGCATTCACACCGAAATCATCGTTCCAGTTAAAAATGAATATTTTGACTGGAATCAATTTTTACCGCTAAGAGAAATAGGGCGGGATGCCAATTATGATTATAAATATTTGTCTTTGGGCTGGGGAGATCGAGCTTTTATGCTCGAAACTCCCACATCAGGAAGTATTAACCCAGTTACAGCTTTCAAAGCCCTATTTCTCCTTACTCCGTCTACCCTACACGTTCAAAGTTATCGGGTTGTCCCCCAAAATATAGAAACCAAATGTGTTAAAATCAGTGGAAAGAACTATCTGATGCTGGTAAATTTTATTAAAAATTCATTCCAATTAGACGCAGCAGGTAAGAAAATGAAAATTAGCTACGGCTACGGTAACAGTGACAGTTTTTATGAAGCAAAAGGCAGTTACTATATTTTGAGAACTTGCAACGACTGGACAGCCGAAGCTTTGCAAAAAGCCGAGGTCAATACTCCTTTATGGTCAACGCTTTCTTCGGCGATTATCTTTCATCTTAATAGCGGTTGCGAAGGTCACAAATAAATGGTAGTAGGCAATCGTAAGACTCTCTTTACTTTAGGTTGTAAAATTTATAATGAATGATTATGTATGGGTGGGAATATTGCCTAAAGTTGCATTCTTTTTTTTAGCTGGTATAATTAGCAATTTGAGGAAAAATTATGAACGTAATTCCAGCGATCGACTTATTGGATGGAAAATGCGTCAGATTGTATCAGGGAGACTACGCGAAGTCTCAAACTTTTAACGACAACCCTGTCGAAGTCGCAAGACAGTGGGTAAATGAAGGCGCGACAATGCTGCATTTAGTAGACCTCGATGGCGCCAAAGCAGGTCATCCAGTCAACCAAGCCGCCATTGAGGCGATCGTCCGATCAGTAGACGTTCCCTGTCAAGTAGGTGGTGGAATGCGCGATCGCACTTCTGTTGCTGCTATCCTCAATTTAGGCGTCCGGCGCGTCATTCTCGGCACTGTCGCCGTCGAACAACCGCAATTAGTCGGCGAATTGTGCACCGAATTTCCCGATCAAATTCTGGTTGGAATCGATGCCAGAAATG
Organism: Microcoleus sp. Pol12B5; assembly: GCF_036701335.1. Lineage (NCBI taxonomy): Bacteria > Bacillati > Cyanobacteriota > Cyanophyceae > Oscillatoriales > Microcoleaceae > Microcoleus > Microcoleus sp. Pol12B5. The sequence continues at coordinate 109,441 of NZ_JAUBQQ010000007.1, forward strand.
GTAAAGTTGCCACTAGAGGCTGGCTAGAAACTTCGGAAGTTTTAGCAACTGAATTGGCGCAAAAAATGGCCGAGTTAGGGGCGGCTGAAATTATTTACACCGACATTCACCGCGACGGTACTATGGAAGGGCCGAATTTGGAATCTCTGCGCGAAATTGCTAACGCTATTTCGATTCCGGTGATTGCTTCCGGTGGCGTTAGTTCGATCGCCGATTTGTTGAGTTTGCTGGCTTTAGAACCAATTGGTGTCAAAAGTGCGATCGTCGGTAGGGCAATTTATACCGGCGATATCTTGCTAAAAGAAGCAATTCAAGCAGTCGGACAAGGGCGCTGGCAGGATGTACCGCCAGATTTGGGTTCTTCGAGTTTTGCTTGATAATCATGTCGAGTTAACTGGCTACCCAATATCTAACAGTTATCCATTTTCCCACTCACAATCAACAGTCAACAGTCACCGTAGAATCGTCTTTCTTACCATCATCGTAACCATGTTTTTGAACCATACAATTACAGCTTTAAGTCCTGGGATGGCATCCCTAGTTGCTCCCATACCTTTGTTAGCAACAGTCGAGGCAGAAAATTCGCCGATCGTCCTCAGCGGAGTTTTGCTCACTTTGGTAGTAATTTATATCGCCAGTAAATTAGGCGCGGAAGCAGCTAAAAAGTTCGATTTGCCGCCGGTTTTGGGTGAACTTGTAGCAGGGGTAATTGTTGGCGTATCTGCTTTACATCTGGTCATTTTTCCCGAAGCAGGGCTGTCAGCCTCAGACTCAGGGATTATGACAGTTGTGCAATCGATTAATCATCTGTCTCCTGCCGCCCTCACCAGTGTGTTTGAATCGCAGAGTGAAGTCATTTCAGTGCTAGCGGAATTGGGCGTAATTATTCTGCTGTTTGAAATTGGCTTAGAGTCGGATATCAGACAACTCAAGGAAGTGGGGGTTCAAGCGGTCGTTGTCGCTTGTGTGGGCGTGGCAGTTCCCTTTGCTGCCGGTACTGCGGGTTTGATGATCATTTTCCACACGGCGGCAATTCCGGCGATTTTTGCGGGGGCTGCTTTGACAGCAACCAGCATCGGAATTACCTCCAAAGTTTTGTCGGAATTAGGACAACTCAAATCTAAAGAAGGTCAAATCATTGTTGGTGCAGCGGTGATTGATGATGTGCTAGGAATTATTGTCCTAGCTGTTGTCGCCAGTTTAGCGAAAACCGGTGAAATTGATGTTGTTAATGTCATCTATTTGATTGTCAGTGCAACTGCTTTTCTGTTGGGTTCGATTCTATTGGGCGGCATCTTCAACAAAAGCTTCACTGCGGTCGTGGAGAAACTCAAAACTCGCGGCAATATAGTCATCCCGGCATTTATCTTTGCTTTCTTCATGGCTTTTCTGGGCAACGCAATTCATCTCGAAGCAATTTTGGGTGCGTTTGCGGCTGGTTTGGTGTTGGATGAAAGCGATGCCCGCAACGAGTTGGATGAACTGGTGAAACCCATCGCGGATTTCCTGGTTCCCATCTTTTTTGTGACGGTGGGAGCTCGGGCGGATTTGGGGGTTTTGAATCCAACAGTGCCGGATAATCGGGCTGGTCTTTTGATTGCCGTATTTTTGATTGTGGTTGCGATTTTTGGCAAGCTGGTGACTGGTTGGGTGGTGTTTGGTCTGCCGGGAATCAATCGATTGGCGATCGGAGTGGGGATGATTCCTCGGGGCGAAGTCGGCTTAGTGTTTGCCGGCATCGGTTCGGCGAGTGGGGTTTTGGATAAACCGTTAGAAGTCTCGATTATTATCATGGTGATTCTAACAACATTTTTGGCTCCGCCTTTTCTGCGGGTTGCCTTTGGGGATACGGTAGAGCCTCCTGCTAGTGGCGAACCTTCTAGCGAGCAAATCGTTTGATTGAAGGAATTTGACTCTGGGGCGATCGACAGACTTAGAAACAAATGTCGATCGTCCAAATTTATTTAGCCCTAATCATAAGTCCTAAGTTGTTAGAAGCGGCTACAACTTGACTTTCAACTGATAACAATTGTCAGCGAGTTTAATCAGTTCGCCCAGACGCCAGCTACCCTGATCGTTCAAACATTCCGCTAGTTGATTCGGGATGGCTTCTAAGCCCAGAAATGCCCCGCTGATGGCACAAGCCATTGCTGCGGTGGTATCCACATCGCCACCGACGGCGATGCTAGTGCAGAGAGTTTCCCAGTAATCTTGAGGTGTTCTCAAAAACGCATATAAACTCCACAAGACGCTACCGACTACAAAAGGGGAAATTCCTTGCCAAGAGCGATCGTAGTTTAACGGGAGTCCAGCTCTAGAAATCCACTCTACGGCTGACTCTGGAGGCAATTTAACCCAATCAATCAAATCTTTGAGCAAACCAGCAAACGAAGGATCAACTTCTGCTACCCATTCGCTCAGTTGACCGAGAAATGGCTCAGTTTCAATCATCATCTCAGATTGAAGGGCGATCGCCACAGCCCCGGCGATCGCCACAGCACCGGCAGAACACCGCGAATCTTGATGGGTGATGCGCCCTTGATCGCAAGCAGCTTGTACAAGCTGGGACGGGCGATCGTAGAATATTAAGCCGATCGGTCCTGCCCTCATAGCACTGCCATTACCAGCATTGGGAGCAGGAGTACCAGCTTCTTGCCAAGCAACGCCCCGTATCAGGCGGTTTGCAGCTTCTTCTGTCGATCGACCCCGCCCGACAATGCGCTCTTGAGCGAAAATGTCAGCAATACGGGTGGCGTAGTCGCTGGGGTCGAATTCGCCACAAGCGACGTAGCTTTGGAGGAGTTCGCGGGCGAGTTGGGAGTCGTCGGTGTATTGACCAAAAGGAAAGCCGAAGCGATCGCGATCTTTGATTTTTTTGAGTCTAACTTCGTAGCTGACAAAGTTTTGGCAAACTTCCGGCGGATAGCCTTCTACTCTACAGCCTATAGCGTCGCCGAGACACTGACCGATCAGACAACCTCTAAATTGTTCGAGACGCGGTACTGTCATTTATCTAGCTTTAAGTAGGTCGATCTAATCTTATGTTAAATCCCCGACTTTTTAAAACCTGCTGTGGAGAGTCAGAGCGCCCGCTGCTAGCATTAACTACTTGTATACCCCATTTTTTTCTTGAATTTAAGCTGACCACTTTTCTTTTATTTAAACAAATAATTCAGATACGATATAACAGTTTAAAACCTACTTAATAAATGCTATATAGAAAAATGTGATCGCAGTTATTTACCAACAATTGCTACAGCACCGCTTTGCAAAACAGGAATTTCAATTCGGAACTCTGCTCCTTGATCGGGTTGAGAGAAGCACTGGAGTAAGCCACCGTGCTTATCAACTACAATTTGATAGCTGATAGATAGCCCTAATCCAGTTCCTTTACCAATTGGTTGGGTGGTGAAGAAGGGATTGAACACCTGTTGTCTAACAGTTTCCGTCATCCCCGGTCCATTGTCTTGAACTTGAATCACCACGTTTTTAGAATAACCGCGCTGAGCTTCGTTTGTGATGAGCTTAGTCCGAATAGTGATGCAACTGGGATTCTTTTGAATGTCTTTTAGAGAACGCTGATTGTCGTAGTTTTCTAAAGCATCGATCGCATTTGCCAGAATATTCATAAAGACTTGGTTCAACTGTCCGGCATAGCACTCTACTAGCGGTAAGTCGCCGTACTCCTTGACAATTTCAATAGCAGGATGATCCGGTTTTGCCTTCAGTCGATTTTGCAAAATCATCAATGTGCTGTCAATTCCCTCGTGGATATCAACAGGCTTCATGTCTGCCTCATCCAGCCGTGAGAAGTTTCTTAGAGACAGGACAATTTGACGAATGCGATCGGCTCCTACCTTCATTGAAGTCAGCATTTTGGGCAAATCTTCACTAATGTAGTCCAGCTCGAACTCTTCAATTTTTTCCTGAATTTGGGTATTAGTTGGATAGGTTTGCTGGTAAAGCTGAATCAACTTTAGTAAATTTTGCGTGTAGTCGGCAGTATGGCTTAGGTTTCCATAGATAAAGTTGACTGGATTATTAATTTCGTGAGCAACACCAGCCACCAGTTGCCCCAAACCTGACATTTTCTCTGCCTGAAGGAGTTGTGCCTGAGTTTGCTGTAAGGTTTTGAGTGCAACCTCAGCTTCCTCTTTTGCTTGCCTTAACGCAGCTTCGGCTTGCTTGCGTTCAGTAATATCCAGTGTCAAGGATGCAACCCCAACAATCTTTCCAGCATCCCCTACTAAAGGCGTATTGAACCATTCGCAAATAATGGTTTTGCCGTCTCTGGTAATATTTTCGTTGACACTGTAGATTCCTCCAACCTGACTCAACAACTCGTTCATAACTTGATCGACTACCTTTCTGGCAGACGCAGGTACAATTAATTCTGCGGCATGGTGTCCGATCGCCTCTGTAGGCGTGTAACCAAAAATCTGCTCGGCCGCTGGATTCCAAGCAGTGACTTTAAAGTTTAAATCCCATTCCACAACTGCCAGTGCACTTTGGCGGAATAGAAAAGATAGTCGCTGTTCCGACGCTTTGAGTTCTTGTTCTGCCTGTTTCCGTTGAGTAATGTCAATCCCTGTTTTGATGATGTACTCAATTTCACCTTGATCATCGACTAAAGCAGTATCTGACCAGGCAATGAGTCTAAGTTGTTGATCTTTGCTCACCCAACTGCCTTCATACTGCTGGGGAAAATTACCAGATTGTAAAGACTCAAAAGCAGTTTTGGCTTGTCCAGCTAAGTCTGAGTTCGGGAACAAGTCCCAAATGTAGCGCCCTTTCACTTCACTAAACGAGTAATGAGTCATTTGTTCGCAAGCTCGGTTAAAGCGAACGATTTGTCCCTGCGGGTCGAGCACAACTACCAGGGCACCTGCAATTTCAAGAATGGCTGAAACAAAATTGCGTTCCACTTCAACTGCTGTAATCAGTTCCTCTAACTGGGTTGCCATATTGTTAAAGGCGATCGCCAATGTCCCCAATTCGTTTTGGCTGTGGATGTTGACCCGCGTCTCTAATTCCCCCGCACTGAGTTCAGTAGCTGCCGTGGTTAAGCGTTGTAGCGGCACGACAATTTGCCGAATAAATAGAAAGCCAATGCCAACAGCAACGATCGTCACCACCGCCAATGAGCCTCTCATAACTGAGAGCATTTGGTAAACAGGAGCATACGCCTCAGCCGTTGGCAGTTCTACAACCACATTCCAATTCACGCTCCGAACTAAGGCACTGGCTCCCAATACTTCTACCAGCTTTAAACCCTGATAAACGTTAAGGCGCTTAGTATCTTCGGATGCTTTCAAAAATTGAAAGAAGGGGCGCTTAGAAATATCTTGAAGTTGAAACGTTTCTGGCTTACTACCCTGTTGAGCAATGAGAAAATTACGCTCATCAACTACATAGACATAACCCGTCTTGCCCACCTCCGTTTGGGAAACAATAAACCAGAGAAAGTTGAGATTTAATTGTGCTAATAGTACCCCATCCACCTCATCTCGATCATTCCGAATCGGAACCGCCAGAATGGTGGTTGATTGGTGAGTTGTAGGATTAATTTCTACAGGACTGACATAATCTTCCTGTTGTTTAAAAGCACGAATAAACAGTGGCGAATTAGCTGGATTTTCTAATTTAAGCGGTTTATAGGGTGAAACTGATGCAACAACTTGTCCCTTCCGGTTCAATATGGCAACGGCTTCATAAGCATCATTATGACGAATCAACCCTTCCAACAGGCTCTGCTGCGCTTGAGGTTGAAAGTTGGTGAGTCCTTTGACCCTAGCTAAATAGCTCAGTTTTCGTTTCAAGTCATCTAGATAATTATCAATCTGCCCTCCTGCTGTCTGACTACGCGCTTGTTGGAGCGATCGCGATTGCTGGATCTGCGCCTGAAAGCTGAGGTAAATCAGCAAGCCACCTGTGGGCAGTAAGCTCAGAAGAACCAAAAATATCAAACCATACCGGAGCTGATTTGCAATAGAAAAGAAGCGTTGCCAGATATGTGAAGAGGAGCTTTTGGCAATCGGCAGAGCGCGATCGTTGCGTTGATTTTTCATCGGACTTAGGATCAATATTGGTAAATCAATTAATCGGCGCACTAAGGAGAAACATCAATTTGGCCAGTCGTCACAGCTTCTCGGATGGTCTTGAAAGTGTCCTCTTCCTGAGACGTGAGACTACCACGGAAAGGGGCAAAGTCGTAGATTTTTTCCTTGATCCCAAACTTGTAAAGTTTTCCTTCCCAGCGACCTTGCTGAGTTAACACTGCCACATTTAGCACCAGATTGGGAATGTCCTGCAGAACGCTAGTTAGGACTTTGCCGGGAGCCAGTTCGTACTGATCCTTGGCCCAACCAATCACAAGGACTCCTGGCTTTTGCGTAACGGCTTTTAGCGCGGCTAACCCTGCCTGATCCGCGTTGATTGCCAAAACATCTACTCCAGAGGCAACCATATCCGTTGCGACTTTGATGGCTTTGTCCGTATCAATCCAACTGTTGAGAAAAGCTGTCGAGGCTTGAACAGAGGGATTCGTTGCCTTCACTCCCCGCCTAAACAAGGCTTCTTCTTCTTTGTAAACCGGATAAGGTGCACCCACAATATAGCCAACTTTATTGCTTTTGGTCTTCATGGCAGCCAAAGCGCCTGTGAGGTACCCCACCTCACCCGATCGAAAGGCAACAGCCCCCAAATTTTGGTTATTCCCTGGATACGTTGTAACCATGGCAAATTTCGTTCGCGGAAATTCTTGAGCGACCTTTTCGGCAGCTTTGACATAGGCACCACTGCATGCAATTACTAGGTCATAGCCTGACTGGGAATATTTGCGAAGGGTAGCTTCACCCTCTTCATTGTCAAGGCCAGTAAAGTCTACCTGAGCATTAAATTTATCTTTGATTAGGTTTAACCCTTCAAAGCAGGCTTGAGCCCAACTGTTCTTGTCTTTGGAGCCTGTGACGACCAACGCCACTCTAAAGCTGCTAGAGGTACTTGCTTCAGGGGAAGAGTTTACGTTCGGAGTCGATCGACTGCAACTGATGGCAAAAAATAGAGCTAGAGCCACCAGAGTCATTTGTTTCAAGAAAGATTGAATTCGCATAATAGCTTTTCGCAGCAATATTACTTTTTCTACGCCGATAAATTTGTTGCACCGTATCTCAACAATCTTAACAACTCTTACTGTAGCTGGGATTTAATGAATCTGGCCGATTCAGCGTACCACTCATCTAACCTCAAAAACAAGTAAGGACACGGCACTGCCGTGTCCTTACAACTCTAACCTGCAATTAATCGAATTTGTTTGCTCTTACTTAACAAACAGCATTTCTTGATAAGTAGGCAGCGGCCACAAATCATCAGCCACTTCACCTTCCAGAGCATCCGCATACTTGCGAACCTCATCCATCAAAGGACGAATTGTTTGCGAAGCATATTGCATATGATCTTCTGTCGAAGCAAAATCGTGCTTGCTCAAAGCAGCACTCAATTTGCTGGCAGTATCCATCATTGACTTAACCAGCACCGCTACTTTTTCGGCACTTTCCTTTTCCAGTTCAATCCCAATCTCTTTCAATTTAGAAATCGTTCCAGAAACTTCAGCTAAATACCTCAAAGCTGCGGGGTAAATAATGGTTTTGGCCATGCTTATTACCAGCTTTGCTTCGACTTCAATTGCCAGCAAATACTGCTCAGCATAAACATCGTAACGGCTTTCCAATTCAACTGGAGTCAGAACACCTGTCTTTTCAAACAAGTCTTCAATGTATCCTTCCTTCAAGACGGGTAAAGCATCTGCCGTAGTCCGCAAGTTAGCTAAACCCCGTTCCTCAACGGCCATTTTGTGCCATTCTTCGGAATAGCCGTCGCCACCAAATACAACAGCACCGTGCTCGTCCATCACTTCTTTGAGAATGGTTTGGATGGCAGCATTCAGTTCAGTTCCGTTAGCCAAATCGCTTTCTAATTTGTTAGCAATCCAGTCCAAAGAATCTGCAAGAATTGTATTCATCGCCACCAGCGGCCCGGAAACAGACTGACCGGAACCTACTGCCCGGAATTCAAATCGGTTTCCAGTAAAGGCAAAGGGCGAAGTCCGGTTTCTGTCTCCAGCATCCTTCATGAAAGTAGGCAGTGTTTCTACACCTAAGTTCATAATTCCCCGACCTTTAGAGTCCTTAACTTCTCCTCGGCTAATTTGCCCGAAGATATCTTCTAATTGCGAACCCAAATAGACAGAGATAATTGCTGGTGGAGCCTCATTTGCACCCAATCGGTGGTCGTTGCTGGCAGTAGCAACTACCGCGCGCAATAGCGGCCCGTATTTGTGAACTCCGCGAATCACAGCGCCGCAGAAAACTAGAAATTGTATGTTCGAGTGCGGTGTATCGCCGGGGTCTAATAAGTTTCCTTGGGTGGCATTGCCGACCGACCAGTTGACGTGTTTGCCAGAACCGTTAATGCCGGCGAAAGGCTTCTCGTGCAGCAAACACATAAAACCGTGTTTCTTCGCAGTGTTGCGGAGAATTGTCATGGTTAATTGTTGGTGGTCGCTGGCGACGTTTGCAGCTTCAAAAACTGGTGCAATTTCAAACTGACCGGGAGCTACTTCGTTGTGGCGGGTTTTGGCAGGAATTCCCAGCCGGTACATTCTTTCTTCTACTTCCTGCATGAAGACTTGAACGCGCTCTGGAATCGCTCCAAAATAGTGGTCGTCAAATTGCTGACCTTTGGCAGGAGGTTTGCCAAACAGGGTGCGACCTGCTAGCAGTAAATCGGGGCGGTTGTTGGTGAAATTGGCATCTACCAGGAAGTATTCTTGTTCAGAACCGCAACTGGAATTTACCGGAGCAACTTCGGTATTGCCTAATAGCTTTAACACTCGATTTGCTGCTTTGTTCATGGCGGCAATCGAACGCAACAGCGGCGTTTTCTTGTCTAAGGCTTCACCTGTCCAGGAGATGAAAACAGTGGGAATGCACAATGTCATGCCGTTGTCTGTTTCCATGACATAAGCAGGGCTGGTGACATCCCAGGCTGTATATCCGCGAGCGGCGGCGGTGGAACGGATGCCGCCGTTGGGGAATGAGGAGCCATCGGGTTCGCCTTGTACGAGAACTTTGCCTGCAAATTCTGAGATGACGGAGCCGTCGCCTTGCACTGAGATGAAACCGTCGTGCTTTTCGGCGGTACCGTTTGTTAGCGGGTAGAATACGTGGGCGTAGTAGAGGGCTCCTTTGGAAATAGCCCAATCTTTCATTGCTACTGCAACTACATCAGCTACGGAAGCATCGAGTTTTTGGCCGGTTTGAACGGTGTTTTTTACTGATTTGAAAATGCTTTTGGGCAGACTTTCTTGCATCTTGCTCAGAGTAAAAACGTCTGTTGCCCACATATCTTCGAGCCGCTTTGGAGGCCGACTAGGCATCAGTTTGCGGTTGACGATTTGAGAAATTGCTTGAACGCGCGATTCGTTTCCACTCATGGTTATTTTTATTGGTATTGCGGGACGAGTAGTTGAAAAAAAATAGATGTTAGCAAAAGTCTAACGATTGACGAATATCCTGGATTTACCCAAGATTTTTTGTCAAAGCTAACTTTTGGGAGAATGCCCTTTTTGGCAGGCTCGAAAAGATTGGAGGAGCGAGGCGCCATGACTTCGCCGTCCATCGGGTGTGACAATCCAGTGTGAGATGCGGTTGGATTGCGGTTATTAACAAGAAGATAGATGGCAAGAGCCTGTACAAACTTGAGTCAACATTATAGATGTCTGCACTGCACAAATTTATTAACTAATCTTCACCCTGGTCAGCTCAAAAATTTTGTGCGAATCAATTCCGATGAATTCAGGTCAAAACTACTTATGGTTTTTAACGGTTCGACGATCGATAAATCGCAGTCCAGCAAACAACGCACTCGTTTAGGAGTTTTGGAGAATTATGGAGAGTACACAATCTACACTTGGAGAGTTTAAACAATCATTAACCAAATAAATGTATTGTAGGCTACAGAATTTTATGTTTTTTTCAGAAAGGTCGATCGCGCCGATCGCACACAACCGCAGGATTTCAGTTTAACAGGACGCGGGGCGCTGAAACTGAGGGCGATCGTACTAGCATAGGGCATAGGGCATAGGCCATGGGGCATACCTCACCACGCTTGAGAACCGCTACATAATAAAGTCTTGCAACTCTTTTAAAATTTGGTGCGAGAATTTGCCGTAGAAATCTTTACGAGATTTGGGAACTTATTAAACTGTTATAGCCGCAGTTTATTGAGCATAAAGGAGTAAGTTGATAATTTTTAGTTAACTCGTTGGTAATCGGAAGACTTCAGAGAATGAGCCAAAAATCGTTCTGTGTAGTACAAAGCTAATTGATTGCTCGGGCCATTAAAAACTGCATCAAAGGCGTGTTCAGCCCAAGGAATTTCGAGCAAAATAGCCCGTGAAGCGAAGCTATCCCGTAGGGAATCGCCCGTGGCTCGCAATCGTTGGTAGAGCGATCGACCAAACTTAACCTGAACGATATGGTCGCGACCTGGATAGACCAGTAGAGAAGGGGGAAGATTCGGTTTAATATAATTGATGGGAGAAGCCCGACGGTAAAGCTCGTTAAGTTCGTCTGGCGTTCCTCCCAGAAAGGCACGCAAGACGGCTCGAACATTTATGGCATCAGGAAAAGGTGGGTCATTGTATCCCCGAATCAGGTCATTTGGCCCGTAATAGTTGACCACTGCTCGAACTGGAAGCACACTAGAATCATAAGCAGTTAGCATTGCTAAATGGGCACCTGCAGACCTTCCCATCAAAGCAATTCGATCGAGATCGATTTCCCAATCATCAGCATGAGTTTTGATATAAGAAAGAGCGCCTTGTACGTCCTCAAGCTGAGCAGGAAATCGATATTTGGGAGCGTGGCGGTAATCAATTGCAACCACACAATAGCCTTGGGCGGCCATGTAGCGGCTGAATTCCTCATTGGAATCGGCATTGCCTCTCTGCCAAGCTCCGCCGTAGAGTGTGATAATCGCCGGATATTTGCCAATTTGCATCGGCCGATAAAGGTTTAGTTGCAGTGAAACTCCGTCAGGGTTGGCAAATCCAATAGCCCGATCGATCCTAACCTCTCTGAGGGGAATTCCTCGGAACGCATCTGCGAGGATAAACGGTTGAGGGCGTAGCTGCGCGCGATCGGCTTGAGGAACGGCTGCTAAATAGTTTTCCCCTAGAACAGCTTGCATTTGGGTAGCTATCGCTGCATTGGCTGCTGGGAACTGAATCAGGGGAAGCAGGCCCAGGATTAGGGCGAACAGGTTACAAATTGACAAAATAATGTAGACTTTGCCTTGATGCCGTCTGACCAGGTTCAGCAAAAGGGCGATCGTATTGATACCGACCAACCAAGGACTGATTTCTGGTGCTCCCACCGCCAAAGGGTACAGGAACATCGTGGGTGCTGGTATGATGACCCAGAGACTGAGAAATAGGGCGATCGCACTCAGGAACCAAGAAATAAATGGCGAGACTAAGAATGCTGCTAATAAAGGTAACTTTTTGCGGTTCTTCTTGTGGATCATCGGATTTTCGCAGCCTAATTTTTAATCAGTTTAAATTAATCTGGTGGTTTTTATTGGTGAGGCGATCGACTCTGGCTTTTTACCAAACCAGCAGCTTCATTGACTCCGACATCCTGCGTCGATCGAAAATGCTTTGTATCGTTGTATTTTCATCTTTGGGGTTGTTCGCTGTTTGTGGGAATCTTAAGCTGAGTTTGTCCCGCTAAACTAGCTGTATGGGCTGTTACTCATCAAAAGTTTGGCTATTATTCCGATTTTGGTAGTTAGAGAGAGACAGCACTTAGGCACGGGTGTGGAGAAACCGGGTTTTTTTACATATTTTTGAAATTTATGGAAACCTCAAATCGGAACGCAATTAAATTGTAGAGCAAGTGTATTTATCAGGTAAAATCGAGTCTAATCCTTTAACTGCTGAGGCATAGTCTCATGCCCATTCCCAAACTCACTGAAACAACGATCGAGCTTCACACCTCTGCCCAATCCCTCAAGCGGGGTGAAGCTTACTATTTAGCTGGCAATGTTACTAGGGCAGTCCGGCGTGGCAATATGGTGCAAGCAGTAGTGGAGGGTTCCGAAGTAGAACCCTACCGTGTTACCCTGCCCTTTGATGATGCCGGATTAGCCTCTACATTATTCTGCACTTGTCCTTACGATAACGGTGGGTGGTGTAAACACATTGTTGCGACGTTGTTATTGTGTCTGCGGCAACCAGAAATAATTGAGCAGGGCCCGACACTGGAACAATTGCTCGATCGCCTTAACGATGTACAAACCCAGCAATTAATACAGCATTTAGTAAAAAAAGAACCATCACTCATTGATGCGATCGAACAATACATTAACTTAAGTGCTATTCCTGCACCTTCAAACCAACCTACCAAAGCACCGCGCCACACCTCCATCGATCCTGCTCCTTTTCGATATCAAGTACGACGAATTTTGCGAGAGGCTGTGAGGTATTTGGAGGATGGATGGGAGGAAGACCCGATTACAGAAGAACTTTTAGATGTAATTCAGCGAGCCCAGGAATTCAGCGAACAGGGGGATGGCAACAACGCCTTAGTAATTTTAGAAGCCATCACCACAGCCTGCGTTGAAGATTGGAATGATGTAGAAGAGTTTGGCGCTGACAATTCTGAGATAACTAAGGCTTTGAATGAAGCTTGGACAGAAGCCATTTTGACGGCTCAACTAACTGCTGAAGAAGAGATCGATCTCCAGGTGATGTTAGAAGCTTGGCAAGATGAATGGGATTGTGATTTCAGTATGAGCTTGGAAGCTTTACGCCAAGGTTGGGACGATCCCCTACTCCAACAGGTACTTGAAGGAAACATTGCTGGGCAAGGAGTTTGGGCTGGTGACGCACCAAACTGTGCTCACGACTTAGCATTGATTCGCTTGCAAATCCTCGATCGCCAAGAACGCGATCGCGAATACTTATACTTAGCCCAAGCAGAAGGTTGTACTCAACAATACTTGACGATGTTAACTCGTTTGGGGAGAGTAGAAGAAGCAGTGGAAGCTGCTGCTACCCAGATGCAATCAGCGGAAGATGCTTTTGCTCTCGTTCAAACTTTAAAACAACAGGGAGCCTTAGAACAAGCTCTGAAAATTTGCCAAGCTGGGTTAAATTTGTCAGGTCGTTGCCATTACGAACTGGCAACATCGATGAGTGAGTTGGCTGTTGAGTTGGGCGAAGACGAACTTGCGTTAAATGCTAGAATCCAGATATTTAAAATCAAACCGTCTTTTAGGGATTATAGTTTAGTGAAGGAGTTAGCAAGAGATAGTTGGTCAACTTTGAAAGCAGATTTGTTAGCAACTCTGAAAAGTAAGGAAAGTTGGAATTTTACTGACGCGAAGGTTGATATTTTTCTGGATGAGGGAATGATTGAAGATGCGATCGCCCTTGCTGATGGCTTGGGTTATTACCACTCAGCACTGATTCACCGAGTAATGGGGGCTGCTATCAGCCACAGCCCCGATTGGGTAATCGCCAATGCTTGTCAGCGTGCTGCATCGATTATGGATCAAGGGAAATCAAGCGAGTACAATCTGGCGATTAAGTGGTTGGAAAAAGCCCGCGCTGCCTATTTACAAACTGGGCAAAATCTTCAGTGGTCTGCTTATCGTTCTCAACTGATGCAAGTACACAGCCGGAAGCGGAAGTTGATGGAAATGCTCAAAAGTCCCGATTTAGATTGAGCCTTAAGTTTACCATAAACCCAAGTGAAAGCGACCCAACCCAGGATCGAATAAACCTTACTTAATTTTTGCTTTTACGGCCCTAGATTCCACTGTGAATCCTGGAATATCTTGCAGTTCTGTTTCGCTCAAACTGTACTGTTCGCAAACCAAACTCAAACGAGTTCCGGTAGTTTTAACAGCGTTGACTGAGTGAGTCAAATCTCCTTGAAAATAGATCAGCGAGTTGGCTTGCGGCTTAATCTGCCCGACTTGCTGTTTGTTGCGCCGCAGTATCAACTCTCCCCCTTGCAAGTTCGGCGGCACTTGCACGTACAAAACGCTGACGGCTGCGGGAGGTTCAACTGTTTTGCAGTACGATCGCAAAGATCGATCGATATGCGGATCGACGCGGGAACCTTCACCCAGCAACAGGGGGTTGAGGTAAAAAGCATTGCATTCAGGCTGTAATGCTTGGTCTAGATAGGGTTTGAACAAGGGGAACCGCCGTTCTACTTCGGCGATTTCCGCACGTTGAAATACCACGGAAAACCCTTTTGTGCCAATGAAATCGCGGTTGAGGTTGTTGATTGCTAGATAAGGGGAGGCTAGAATTGCTCCTCGCAAGTCGTTGAGGTAGTCGATCGAGAAAGCGTTAGGATGTTGGCTATAGTATTTCAAGGCACTCAAAAATCATCAAAGTTTAAGGTAACAGCAGATAGAAATGCAGCAATCGCTCAGACTTGGGATTGGGATTGCTTCGTTCTGGGCAATGATCTAATAATGTTTAGAAGCTGTTTTAAACCTCCGGCGGCAAGTCCACGCTATAGAGAATTTTGCCTTCAAGATTGTGCAGCGCCACAGTCATCACCTGACTATCGCCATTAATTTTAACCGTACCAAAGAACTGAAAACCTTTTGTAGGAGGTAGATTTTCTACTTCTGGCGGCGACAAGCTTTGGAACTTAACAAGGGGACCAAAAGTATTGTCAAGCTTATTTGGTCCGTAAGTTCCAGCGTGAAGCGGCCCGGCAACAAACTCCCAAAACGGTTTAAAATCAGTGAATTGAGCTTGACCTGGGTCGTAGTAGTGCGCGGCAGCATAATGCACGTCAGCGGTTAGCCAAACGACATTTTGGATATTGTTTTGCTGGATAAAGCGCAACAATTGGGCAAGTTCGAGTTCGCGTCCTAATGCAGGACCATCTCCATTGGCGAGGTTCTCAAAGTTGCCGCTGTTTTTGCCATCTTCAATCACCAATCCGACTGGCATATCGCTAGCAATTACTTTCCACCTTGCCTTTGAATTCTGCAATTTGTTCTTTAACCAACTAACTTGGGCATTACCCAAAAACGCTGTTTCTTCACTTGCTGCTGTCTGACGGTTGGTAGTGTTTAGTCCTCGGTAGCTACGCATATCGAGCATAAAAATTTCCAGGGAAGAACCGTAATTGAACGAACGGTAAATCCGTTCTGGGTCGTTGGCATCGAAGCGCATCGGCGTATACTCCATAAATGCTTGCTTGCCTCGCGCTGCCAGTAAAGAACTGCTTTTGACTTTGTAGCGGTCATCACTCATTAGCATCTCGCCGGGATACCAGTTGTTTGTAGTTTCGTGGTCATCCCACTGAACTAGCTGAGGTACTTCGGCGTTGAAGCGCCGGATGTTATTGTCTAGCAGGTTGTAGATGTAATTTCCGCGAAACTCTGTTAAGGTTTCAGCTACTTTTGACTTTTCTTCTGTTGTGATGTTTTTCCAGATGCTACCGTCGTCAAGTTTTACCTCAGATTTAATCGGACTATCTGCATAGATGTAATCGCCAGAATGGATGAAGAAGTCTGGCTTAAGCTGTCTGATAGTTTCATAGATTTTCATGCCGCCCCATTCTGAATTGATACCCCAACCCTGTCCGGCGGTGTCTCCCGACCAGGCAAAAAAGATGTCGCGCTTGCTGTTTGGAGGTGTGCGGAAACTCCCCGTAACGGGGACGCTGTAGATGTTTGGATCGGCTAAATTCTGGAAGCTGACTCGGTAGAATATTTGCCGGTCGGCTGGTAGGTCAATCAGGTTAATACGCGCCGTGTAATCGCTAGTTTCCAACGCTGCAGGTCCGATGATGCGCTGCACGTTGCGGAACGAGTCGGCGGTGTCATATTCGACTATCATCCGGGAGGAGCGATCGCACCGACTCCAAATCACCGCACTGTTGCCGGTAATATCACCGCTAGCAACACCGTATGGAATGCTGGGGCGCATCCGATCCGAGGTGATAATTGCCGGTGCAGAAGATTGTGCTAACCCAGATTTCGAGCGCAGGTTTGCGGCAACAATACCGCTACCTGCAATTGCCGAACCGAGTAGAAAATGGCGGCGGCTGAGTTGGTCTTGTTTTTTACGTTTCATGGCTACCCTCATGTTTAAAAATACCGAGACTGTACTTGGGCTAATTTGTGATGTACGCAACAATCAGCCAATTCACCGCTGTTCCTGAGACGCCCCGAACTCTGAGGAGGAAAACAACTCCCACAGACAAAGGCAGGTTTTCTATCAAGTTTTAGTGTACCCCAAATAAAGGTAGTAGGCGATCGATGAAAAAGCAACCATCTCGACCACTAAAGCACAATATTAACCATGTGTATTCGCTTTTTCCTCTGCTAGTGCTTTCGCTAAGCCAGCAGCAGTGTCAAAAGAATCATATAAACCTTGACTAGCTACTTTGTTCTGAACATCCAATGGAATTAAACCTGATTCATTCAATAATTAGGCTACCACGAAATTTAGTAGAAACAGTCGATCGGAGTGAGATAACTTTTTGAGGAGGGGTAAAATTTCGGTAAGAGGCATAAGTTAAAGGTTTAATAAACTTAGGTAACATTTATTTTAGATTCTTTAGCTCTCACCTTTACAATACTCCCAGGCGATCGGGTTAATCATGCGGTGGAGCGGACGGAGCGCAGGTATTGGGGTTTTGCTGCATGAGATCGATCGTTGTAGTTCAGCCTTTTGCCAGATGACAACCCTTAACTCCTGAAAGCAAAATCGATAATATTTCGAGTCAGAGTGTATGCCGCAATATTTCGGAAAACTGCAAACTACTGAACAGCCTTGGTCAACAATCGGTTCGGTACAATCCATAAATAAAACCGATCGCACAATTCACTTTAATTGCGGCGAAACTTCCCTAAACATCAGCATCCTCGCACCGAATTTAATCCGAGTGCGAATGTCCCCGACAGGTGAATTTAACAGCCGATCACACTCAATAACCCTCGCTGACGAAGAGTGGGAAATAATACCATTTGAAGTGCGAGAAACCGACGAAAAAATAGAAATTGAAACCGCAGAAATATTAATTTCCGTAAAGCGAGATCGCCCTGCAATCGAATGCTTTGACAAATCGGGAAAACCCTTTGCTAGCGACTGCGATCGCAGTATGGGATGGCGCGCAGGTGCAACCGCGGGCTGGAAGCGCATCGAAGCAGACGAGCACTTCTACGGTTTCGGCGAACGCACCGGCTTTCTCGACAAACTCTCCGAAGTCAAGACAAACTGGACAACCGACTCCCTCGACTACAATTCCCTCAGCGATGAAATGTACCAGGCGATCCCCTTTTACATCGCCCTGAATCCCGATCGCGCTTACGGCATCTTTTTCAACACCACATTTTGGAGTCAATTCGACATCGGCGCCCAACAACCGGGAGTTTTGCGGATGGAAACCAGAGGTACGGAACTCGATTACTACATCATTTACGGCCCGGAACCCGCCCAAATTCTCGCTACCTACACGCAGTTAACCGGCCGGATGCCGCTTCCGCCAAAATGGGCGCTGGGATACCACCAATGCCGCTGGAGCTACGACTCGGAGGACGTTGTGCGGGAGTTGGCGAAGCAATTTCGCGATCGGGCGATTCCCTGCGATGTCATCCACCTCGACATCGACTATATGCGCGGCTACCGCGTTTTTACCTGGAGCCCGAAGCGTTTCCCCGATCCGGCGAAACTGATCGCAGACTTGAAAGCAGCCGGTTTTAAGGTTGTCACGATTGTCGATCCCGGTGTCAAGTACGAACCGGAAGGAGATTATGAAGTATTCGATCGGGGTGTGGAGAATGACTATTTCGTCCGCACCGCAGAGGGAAAGCTATTCCACGGTTACGTTTGGCCGGACAAAGCGGTGTTTCCCGACTTCCTGCGGCCGGAGGTGCGCCAGTGGTGGGGCGAATTGCACAAAACCCTGACAGATATTGGGATTGCGGGGATTTGGAACGACATGAACGAACCTGCGATCGCAGAACGGCCTTTTGGGGACGGCGGCGAACACATCAGCTTTCCCCTGGATGCACCGCAAGGCCCGGAATCCGATCGCGCTACCCACGCGGAAACCCACAATTTGTATGGGTTGATGATGGCGAAAGCTTGTGCTGAGGGGTTGCAAAAAGTGCGATCGGGCGATCGATCTTTTGTGCTGACGCGATCGGGTTTTGCGGGCGTTCAGCGTTACTCCTCGGTGTGGATGGGCGACAATCAATCGCAGTGGGAACACTTAGAAATGTCGCTACCAATGCTTTGCAATATGGGGCTTTCCGGCGTGGCGTTTGTCGGTTGCGACATCGGCGGCTTTGCGGGGAATGCAACCGCTGAACTGTTCGCGCGGTGGATGCAGGTGGGGATGCTGTATCCCTTGATGCGCGGTCATTCGGCGATGAGTACGGCGCAGCACGAACCCTGGGTTTTTGGCGATCGCACTGAGAAGATTTGCCGCGAATACATCAATTTGCGCTATCAGTTGTTGCCTTATATTTACACGTTGTTTTGGGAAGCTGCGACGGCGGGAACGCCGATTTTGCGACCGCTACTATATCACTTTCCGCGCGATCGGGCAACTTATCACCTTTACGATCAAGTATTACTCGGCCCGTCGCTGATGGCTGCACCTGTTTACCGCCCGGGGGTTGAACACCGCGCCGTGTATTTGCCGGAGGGGACTTGGTACGATTGGTGGACGGGTGAATGCTATCACGGCCCGACGCACATTTTGGCTTATGCACCTTTGGAGAGAATGCCGCTTTACGTGCGGGGCGGGGGCATAATTGCGATCGCACCTGTGAGGCAGTTTGTCAGCGAAGAACCGCTTGATTCATTGAAAATGCGAATTTGGCCCGGAACTGGTGAATGGACGTTTTATGAGGACGACGGACACAGTTTTGAACACCAAAAAGGTGTCTGGGCTACGACTAATTACAAGGTGTATTTGGAAGGGGAAAAAATCATCGTTGAAATTGCCGCGCGCGAGGGTCAATTTTTGATTTCTGAACGCGAAGTTATTGTGGAAGTTGTTGGCGTTGGCGAACAGCGATTTACAGATGATGGTACGGTGCGGCGTTTGACATTTGGATAGTTTTGGCATAAAGCGGTTTATGCTATGGTGGGATTGATTCAGGGCGATCGCTCGATCTGGCAGAGTTTGATATAGAGAGGGCGATCGTATCATGAAAAATAGGTTAGTCTGTGATTCCGGACGGCAAATTAATTATTTGTTTTGACGCTCTCCGTTATTGCCCGTGCCTAACCACTCCAGTTAGATAAGATTTTATGATCACCACATTTACGGGAGAACTCTATCACCTAGCTAATTTGTTGCTTGTGGCTGGCAAAAAATCCGAAAGTTAATGATTGGGAGAGAAATAGAATGTCTACAACAATTGAAGAAGTTAAGAAGCAGTTATCTAGTCAAAGTGAGCAAGAAAGACTTGCTGCTTTATCAGAGACTCTCAATTATGGTCAACAAGGTTTAGAACTATTGATTGAACAGTCTATCAAAGATCCATCAGATCGAGTTAAACAATTTGCCTACAGAGTTTTTCGTGGTGATAATTATTGGTTGATGGAAAATACACCAGAAAACTTAATTAATTGCCCAACAGATATTATTACTTGTCTAGCAATAAGTCCAGATAATACTATTTTAGTAGGAGGGAGTTGGAAAAAGATTTGGGTATGGAATTTGCAAACGGGGGAAATAATTCGTAGTATAGAATGTAGTATTGAAGGACATTCGCACTGGGTTTTGTCTGTGGCTATTAGTCCTAATGGAAATAAATTAGTTAGCGGAGGTGCAGATAAAAATATTAAGGTATGGAATTTAAAAAGTGGGAAGCTTATTCATACATTAATTGATCTAAGTTGGTATTCTAATTGGATTACTGCTGTTGCTATCACTCCTGATGGAAAAACCATTGTGAGCGGTAGCACCACCAAAACCATCAAAATATGGGGCTTAAATACGGGGATATTAAATAAAACTCTACAAGATACAAAGGAACTCTCTTCCGTTTTGAGCTTATGTATTAGCCATGATGGAAAAGTTATCGCTTGTGGAAGCACTAATGATAAAATCACCTTATGGAATTTAGAGAGCGGTGAACTCATACGCAGTATTGAAGGACATTCAGATTGGATTCAATCTTTAAGTATTACTTCAGACAACACAACCTTAATTAGTGGAAGTCGTGATGGTGTTGTCAAATTTTGGCAATCTAAAACTGAAGAAGTCTCTTCAAATCAATCAGGTTCAGTTTTGGGTAAAGGTTTAGTAGATGTAGCAGCTACTATAGCGGGATTTTCATTAGGAGGGCCTATAGCTGTAGGGGGTTGGCTTTTAGGTAGAATTATTGTAGCCGCAGCAGATAATAAAGATGTTCCTGTACTACCTCTTCAAACTCTTCAAAATTTAGAATGTACCAAGACTTACCCAAATAATCAATCAATTAATTCTCTAGCTTGTCATGTCAACCAAAATATACTTGTAGTAGGTTTTTCCACAAACATTAAAGTCTTTGACTTGAAAAATAATAGGATTATCTACACTGAACCAGAACAGCCGGGTTTTATTAGCTCGGTAGCAATTAATTATGACGGAAAAACTCTTGCTGTGGCAGGTAAAGATTGGGTAACATTGTTGGACACAAAAACAGGAAAACCACTCGATGCTATTAAGGGATGTTCTTATCCAAAACTAAGCAATATTGTTATTTCTGAAATTCCCCAAGCACTCTTTTGTGGTCAAACCCAGCATTTTACTGTTAAAGGTTTAGACCAGAATAATAGAGAGATGAGCCTTAACAATACAGATGTTAAATGGGAAACTACCGGAGGGAAAATCGAACAAGGTTTATTTACAGCAGGTCAACGGGAAGGAAGATTTGAAGTTAAAGCAAAGATAGGCATTTTTGAGGCTTCTGCCACAATTATTATTATTCAGCCTCCTAGACTCACAGAAATTTCTGTTACTCCCACTAGCATTACTTTAGAGTTTGGTAAAACGCAACAATTTACAGCACAAGTTTTAGATCAACGCATAAATCCCATGCAAGAAACTGTATTATGGGAAGTAAATGGAGGTGGAACGATTGACCCCAATGGCAATTTTATAGCTGGAGACAAGGAAGGAAATTTTGAAATCCGAGCTTCAGTTAGTTCACTTCATCAAGTTGTTCCCATTACTATTATTGAACCTCCGAAGCTAACAGAACTAATTATTATATCCTCAATATATCGATTAGAGTTTGGGCAGACTTTTCAGTTTCGAGTTAAAGGAGTAGATCAGTATGGTGACAACATACAAACTGGAGCAATTACTTGGTTAGTAAGTAGTGAATCTGGAACGATTGACCAAAATGGCAATTTTATAGCTGGAAGCAAGCAAGGAGATTTTGAAGTTAGAGCTTCCGTCAGTTCAATTCGTCGAGTTATCCCAATTACGATTATTGAACCTCCGAGACTAGCAGAACTAATTATTATATCTTCAATACCTCAATTAGAGTTTGGTCAGAGCTTTCAGTTTCGAGTTAAAGGAGTAGATCAGTATGGTAAAAATATACAAACTGGAGAAATTAGTTGGTCAGTAAGTAGTGAAGGTGGAAGAATTGACCAAAATGGAAATTTTATAGCTGGAAGCAAGCAAGGAGATTTTGAAGTTAGAGCTTCAGTCAATTCAATTCGTCGAGTTATCGCCCTTACGATTATTGAACCTCCGAAGCTAACAGAACTAATTATTACATCCTCAATATATCAATTAGAGTTTGGTCAGAGCTTTCAGTTTCAAGTTAAAGGCTTAGATCAGTATGGTAACAACATAAATATTGGAGAAGTAATCTGGAGTACAACGGGCGGGTCAATTCTGAATAATGGAATGTTCCGCGCTAGTTATCAAGAGGAGAAAATAACTGTTACTGCTACTGTGGAAGAAATAAGCGTTTCTGCTGAGGTCACGATAGTTGAACCACCAAAACTAACGACATTAGTAATTTCACCAAACCCAGTAGAAATAAAGCCTGGACAGCATCAACAATTCAAGCTTCATGGTTTAGATGAGTGGGAGCGTGAAATCGCAGTTGGGAGGATAGTTTGGAAAGCAACAGGCGGTACGATTGACCAAAATGGCAATTTTATAGCTGACATAAATGCTAAAGGTAAGTTTAGAGTAACTGCTACTGCAACTGAATACAATATTAGTACCTTTGCTGATATTACAGTAGTTTCTGTATTGATATACTTTTCTATTTTTCCCAAGGAAGTAGCACTTAAACCCGAAGAAAATATCACTTTTGATGTTATAGGATTTGATCAACAAGATGAACCAGTACAGGTTAATCAAGTATATTGGCAATGTACTAAAGGGGGAAGAATTAAGGGAAATGGAACTTTTATAGGAGGTTATGAAAAGCGTGAAGTTACTGTTAATGCTACAGTCGAAGGAATTACTCAATCAGTTACAGTTACGTTGCTCCCAGTTTTAAGACGATTAGAGATTTATCCTCAAAAAGTAGTAAAACTCAAGCCTGGTGAATGCCAAAAATTTACAGCAGTAGGCTTAGACCAATATGGCGATCGAATAGATACTGGAAAAATATCTTGGGAAACAACAGGTGGAAAAATTGACCAAGACGGTAATTTTACTGCCGATCATAATGCGAAAGGTACATTTAAGGTAAAAGCTACTGTTACTGAAATATCTGAATCTGGGGTAAGGGCTAAACTCTTAATCTTGGGAATATACATGAGGCTTTTATATCGTGTATTTTCATTGGTTAATTTTACCCAAAGTAATTTCATCCTCAAGTCGGCTGTCGAGCTTATAAAAAGTAATTTTACGACTGGTCAACAAACAGAACCAGCAGAAAATACAGAAACAGATTTTACAAATGAAGAAACCGAGATCCTTGGTTTTGATATAGAAGCATGGTTACAAAAAAACATCTTTAAGATTGTCGCTCGGATTCTAGACTTGGCTGGTCAACTATTTATTAATGCAGCTAAGATTAGTGCTTATGTTGAAGTTATTGTAGTTCCTGCAAATAAAGTTGATCGGGATGATGATTGTGATGACGCAGCTAAGATTAGTGCTTATAATGATTTTAAGAATGATCCCGATAACGTCAGAAGTAATTCTAAAGCTTTAGAGAAGCAGATTAATTACGATGTTTTTGAGTATAAAATTGATAATTGGTTTTACCGAAGCCAGCTTTTTTACGATGGTTATACTATTAATGATTTATGTGATTATAATTATACTGATTATTTAACCTATATGGACACTAGGAACTTTTTAGAGTATCTAATGGACGAATAAAATTTTAGTTGATGAATAAAATACCAGGATTAACAGAGTACACTAACTAAGGCATTTAATTTTAAATGCTTGGCAAACTGTTAATAAATACTGTTATAATATACCGTCCGGGGATGAGTAGACCCG
Organism: Microcoleus sp. Pol12B5; assembly: GCF_036701335.1. Lineage (NCBI taxonomy): Bacteria > Bacillati > Cyanobacteriota > Cyanophyceae > Oscillatoriales > Microcoleaceae > Microcoleus > Microcoleus sp. Pol12B5. Next base: position 132,972 of record NZ_JAUBQQ010000007.1, read on the forward strand.
ACACCTACCCACAAACTATGCAACCCATCCAAATTACCACATTCCAAGCTTTGTGGCGCAGCTTGGGCCTGATAATCAAAGCCGCACCAATAGAACTCCGCAATTTAATATTACTCAACATCATCGGCGGTGCTGCCCCCTCTGCCGTGCTATTTTTAGATAAATTAATCATTGATGAAGTATCTCGGTTGCTGTCGCAAACCCAAACAGCACAGCCCTTTGCTTTGATGCTTTCCCGGCCAATATTGCTGTGGAGTATTGCCGGAGTCTTAAGTCTCAAGTTAGTCGGTGATGCCCTAGACACAATGAACTCTTTTGTCGCGACATCTTTGCGCGATCGCGTTCAAGGCTTTGTCGAAGGAAAAGTCCTCGAAAAAGTAGCCAATTTCGACGATATTGCTCTGTTTGAAAACCCCGAACTCTTAAATATAGTAGAACTCGCAAAAAGCGGAGTATCCAAAATACAGCAACTAGCCTTTACCATCAGCATGACCATCACGGGAATTTTTATATTTATTCCATCGATAGGCCTTGCTGCTGCGATAGCTTGGTGGGTGCCATTGCTGATGTTAATCTCCTCATCTCCCTCAATTTATACCCAAAGAAAATATAGCAGAATCATCTGGAGAGTTCAAAGAAAGCAAGCTAAAATCAGCCGCGAAATGAACTTATCCGCTAGAGTCTTGACGGACGAAGAATATGCTAAAGAATTGCGTTTGTTTGGCTTGCAAGAACTTTGGCTCAAACGCTGGCAGGGTCAGTTTTTGCAATTTTTTAGCGAGATGCAGCAAATCCGAAAAAAAGGAGCTTTTGTTGTACTTTTCTGGTCGATGTTTAGTAGAATTGGAGTGGCTTTGCCATTTATTTATGTAGTAATGGGAGCTTTGGGTGGTCGCTATACTTTGGGCGATTTAGCACTTTATTCTGGTTTGATTGTCCAAGTAAAGCAAAGTTTGCATATGCTGATTAGCACTTCTACTAATTTGTACGATATCTCTCTCAGCGTTAGTCCAATTTTTCAACTGTTGGAACTCAAACCAGAATTGCAGTCTCCGCTTGGAGATGTGGCATCTCGCCTGCCTAGTTTACCAGAAGACGGGCTAGATTGCCGCCCCACAAAAGATAAAATTGGCATCGAGATTAAGCATTTATCTTTCTGCTATCCCGGTAGCAATAAAAGCACGGTTGAAGATATCAACTTAACCATTAATCCGGGTGAAATGCTAGTGCTTGTTGGTGAAAATGGCGCGGGTAAAACCACCCTTGGCAAACTCCTCGGTCGCCTGTACGACCCGACAAGCGGTACGATCGACTGGAACGGCAAAGATTTGCGATCGTACTCTCTAGCATACGTGCGATCGCGCATCGCCGTCGTTATGCAAGATTACGCCCGTTTCCCCTCCACAGTCCGCGAAAACGTCGGTTTCGGCGACTTGCTTTCACTATCAGATGACACCGCAATTAATGAAGCTATTTCAGAAGCAGGAATAAGCGCCAAAGTCAATAGTCTTTCCGCAGGTTTAGAGACACCGTTGGGAAAACAATTAGAAGACGGCATAGACTTATCGGGGGGACAGTGGCAAAGAATTGCGATCGCCCGCGCCTTAATGCGGCTTTCTACAGCCGAAGTGCTCATTTTTGACGAGCCAACCGCCGCCCTCGACCCCAAGACAGAACACGAAATTTACAGCATTTTCCGCCAAATAGCCGCCGGGAAAACAACAATAGTCATCAGTCACAGATTAGGATTAGCAAAAATTGCCGATCGCATCGCCGTCATGGAAAACGGTAAAATAGCAGAAATAGGAACTCACGACGAATTGATAGCATCAAACGGAATTTACTGCTCAATGTTCACCCGTCAAGCTAGCAGCTATATTTAGAGTTAAACAAACAGTCCGCCAGGGTTTAAAACCCCGGTCTCATATCTCCCCAGTCGGTTTCAACCGACTGGGGAGATATTGCAATGCTTATTCAAAAATGTGTCTTTCAGTCCTCTTTGAGAGGACTTTTGCTATGAGACGGGGGTTTTCAACCCCCGGCGGACTTGTGGGTTAGCATGGGGAATTGGGCGCGGGTGATTGTGATCAATTATCGCGGATTTGCGATCTAATTTCTCTCGTTAGGTGGCGAGAAACCGAGTTTCTGCGACAATTTTCAACTGAGTACGAGAAATATCGAAAGAAACCCGGTTTCTGAGCGTGCGATCTTTTTGAGAAAAATTTCATAAAGTGCGAGCTATAATAAAACCAACCTAGTTGGCGATAATATCAACAATGGAAACTATAACTCTCAACCTACCTGCCGCCGTCGCTTTAACCGACGAACAATTTTATCAATTGTCCATCGCTAATGAAGAGTGGCGATTAGAACAAACCCCCGAAGGAGAACTAATTATTATGCCTCCAACAGGCGGCGAAAGCGGCATCAGAAATTCCGATTTGACTACAGACCTAAATTTGTGGAATCGTCAGACTCGATTGGGAAAAGTCTTTGACTCTTCCACTGTCTTTCAATTACCCAACGGTGCGAAGCGTTCCCCTGATGCTGCTTGGGTACTCCTAGAACGTTGGGAAGCATTATCCGCAGAAGATAAGCGCAAATTTCCTCCCCTGTGCCCAGACTTTGTAATAGAATTGCGTTCCCAAACTGATTCCCTAGAAACATTGCGGGCTAAAATGCGGTATTATCGAACTAACGGCTGTCGCTTAGGTTGGCTAATTGACCCCCAAACGCCTTTAGTAGAAATCTATCGCTTGTCTGAAGATATAGCAGAAGTAATCAATTTCTCTTTTGACCAACCGCCTACACTTTCGGGTGAAGATGTACTTCCCGGATTTCTTCTAGATCTTACACCTATTCTCAATCCTTGAATCTAGCTCCAGAACTGTCGGCCAAGTGGCGAGAAACCGGGTTTCTGCGACAATTTGGGTTGAGTACGAGAAATAAGGGAAGAAACCCGGTTTCTGAGATGAGCCTCCATCCACAAAAATGATGAGCAATTATCTCCCTGTCAAGGTATCCGCATAAGGATCAGGCAAAGCTTGCTGCACCTCCAAAAGCGGCAAAGGATCTCCAGTCAACGGTTGGCTAATCAAATTTTTTTTTACCCCATCCCCCTTGCGATCGCGCTCTTGCAAATGCGATAATTCCTCTTGATAAACCGCAACAATCCGCGCCAAACTCCCTGCCAAATCATCCCAATTCTCATCTCCTCCCAACTTCTCAGAAATTCCCTCAAATAACTCTCCCGCTTGCCTTTTTTGAACATAAGCTTTCAAAAGCTTTCCAGACTTTTGCAAAACGGCCTGATAAATATCCCCATCAGACCACCACAGCCCCTGTTGACTCAGCAGCCAAGTCAAAATATACTCGCGAGCGTGTTGCTCCTTCACCCAGGCCGCGAGATACTGCAAATCTTCCATAGTTACAACAGTCTCCTCAATTGTCCTTAAAATGTCCGCTTGTTTGTATCTACCGTTACTGCGATCGACATAATACCTGCCTTATCATCACCTGCCCGCGTCATTAATATCCCTTAAATCTTAAAAAAACCCTACTGATTTACCAAACAGCAATTCTGAGAATATAAAAATAAACCTAAACCTCCTAGGTCTATTGTCCAATACTTTTAGTCCACCGGAAAGCGGTACACCCCGCCTCGCTTTCCTCTCTCGCAAACCTATCATCAAGCGGGAACAACCAGCGGGTTATTAGCATGACAAAGCAAAATTTTGGTTTAATCGGTCTAGCAGTGATGGGCGAAAACCTAGCGCTGAACGTCGAAAGCAGAGGCTTCTCCGTGGCTGTGTACAACCGCACAGCAGCCAAAACCGACGACTTCATGGCCCAACGCGCCCCCGGCAAGAACATTGTAGCCGCCAAGACTCTGACAGAATTCGTCGATGCCCTAGAAACCCCACGCCGAATCTTAGTTATGGTGCAAGCTGGGAAACCCGTAGATGCGGTCATCGACCAGCTCAAACCCATGCTGTCACCGGGCGACATGATTATTGACGGTGGCAACTCGCTCTACGACGACACCGAACGCCGCACCAAAGATTTAGAATCGATGGGACTGGGATTTGTCGGCATGGGCATCAGCGGCGGCGAAGAAGGCGCGCTGAATGGTGCTAGCTTGATGCCCGGTGGCACCCGCACTGCTTACGGCCTACTAGAGCCAATTCTCACCAAAATTGCCGCTCAAGTAGATGACGGCCCCTGCGTCACATTCATCGGCCCTGGTGGCGCAGGCCACTACGTGAAGATGGTTCACAACGGCATTGAGTACGGTGATATGCAGCTCATTGCTGAAGCCTACGATTTGCTCAAAAACGTTGGTGGATTGAACGGCCAGCAGTTGCAGGAAGTTTTTGCCGAATGGAATACCACAGACGAGCTCAACTCGTTTTTGATAGAAATTACGGCTAATATTTTCAAGTACATTGATCCGGAAACTAAGCAACCCTTAGTTGAGGTAATTATGGACGCAGCCGGTCAAAAAGGTACCGGCCGCTGGACTGTTATGAGTGCTTTAGAATTGGGCGTGAGCATTCCCACAATTATCGCGGCTGTGAATGCGAGAATCATGTCTTCTTACAAAGACGAGCGCATCAAAGCTTCCCAAGAACTTACGGGGCCTAGCGGCAAGTACGAAGGCGATACTAAAGAGTTTGTGAACAAAGTTCGGGATGCGCTTTACTGCTCGAAGATTTGCTCCTACGCGCAAGGCATGGCACTTTTGAGCGCGGCCTCGAAGTCGTACAACTATGACTTGAGTTTGAGCGAAATTTCCCGAATTTGGAAGGGTGGCTGTATTATTCGGGCTGGATTTTTGGACAAGATTAAAACAGCTTTCAAGGACGACCCCACGTTGCCGAATTTACTGTTAGCGCCGGAGTTCAAACAGAGCATTCTCGATCGCCAGTCAGCTTGGCGGGACGTGTTAGCTACTGCTTGCCAACTGGGGATTGCAGTGCCAGCCTTTAGCGCCTCGCTCGACTATTTTGATAGCTACCGGCGCGAAAGATTGCCACAAAACCTCACGCAAGCTCAGCGGGATTACTTCGGGGCTCACACCTACGAACGCACCGACAAACCGCGCGGTGAATTCTTCCACTCAGAGTGGACGCAGACTGCTAAAGAGTCGCTGCAAACTGGTACTACCGATTAATTAGTTTTTGTAGGGTGCGTTTCGGCGCACCTTACTAATTATTCTGGTGTTGCTGTTTTGACGTTTGTTTTTGAGATAGTTTTAATATATTCGTCGTTAAAGAGCGATCGCGTCGTTTGTAGTAATCTATGTAATTTTATGAAACCTTTTATAGTAAAAGTCGCTGCCGTTTTCGGTGTGATTGCAACATCGGTATTGGATACATTGAAAGAAGAAGAGTCAAGAAAACGTTTATTAGACAGTGGTATTCTGGAAGTAGATGAAATGACGGGAAAAGAGTTTGAAAATTTTCTATATCTTTATTTTATAAACTTTGGTTATAGTGTTAAGTTAACTCAAGATAGTCAAGATTATGGGGCGGATTTAATTTTATATAAAGATGGCTCAAAAACTGTGGTTCAAGCGAAAAGAAGCAAAAATCCAGTTGGTATTAAAGCAGTTCAAGAAGTAGCAGGAGCCGTCAGACATTACAAAGGCAATAAAGGCATAGTAATCACCAACAACAGATTTACAGAAAATGCTTACAACCTTGCTGAATCTAACGACGTAGAGTTATGGGATAGAAAAAGACTCATCGAATTCATCCTGACAGCTAAGAATTGTAGTAAATAACTGATCTCCCAAATTAAGTTATATATAAAAGATGCACTGCTTTCCCAGTATCTTTAATCTCACTTATTCATCATGTTACAAATTTCTAATACTGTGTTCATCGCTGATGGCGAAATCGAGATTAGTGCGATTCGCTCTCAAGGCGCGGGGGGGCAAAATGTAAATAAGGTGGCGAGTGCGATTCACTTGCGCTTTGATATCCCAGCTTCCTCATTGCCCGATCGCTACAAGCAGCGTTTGTTGCAAATCAACGACCAGCGCATCACCTCCGAAGGTGTGATTGTCATCAAAGCCCAGGAACACCGCAGCCAGGAACAAAACCGGGAGGAGGCTTTGAGACGGCTGCAAGAACTGATTAAAAGTGCGATCGTCATACCGAAAAGGCGCAAACCCAGCAAAGCGACTCGTAGTTCCCAGCGCAAGCGTCTCGACAGCAAAACCAAGCGAGGGCAGATTAAAGCTCTGAGAGGGAAAATTACGGATTGAGCGATGAAAGGTCGATCGGGCTTCTTGAGTTTTTAGTTATAGCCTTAGTATTTTCCGGGCTTGGGTGGATGACTCAAGCGCCTTTCCCTAGACATTTCCGAACCCCTGCAGGTTAGTTGTCGTTCGGCGAGGGCTCACGACTTGGTAAGTCATCGGGAATTTTGGTTACGTCTAATCCTAAAACCTCAAACATAGTTTTTAGAGAAACCTGGTACAGGTTAGCCATAGCAAGTATGTTTTCAGCATTAGGTAGAGCCTTGCCTAATTCCCAGTCAGCTTGTCTTCGCTCGGAAATTCCGATTTTTTCTTTGACTTGAGGGCGTGTTAGTCCAGCTTGTTCTCTGAGTAGTCTCAATGGAGACTTCTCCTTTTCTTGTAAATCTTCTTCTATCATAGGACGAAATATTCATGATGTAAACGTCTTGACAAAGGTGTGAATAAGACGTAAACTTCATGTTGGTAGGCAAAACAAAGGCCGCTCAACGAGCCTCCAAGGTAAAAATGCAGGTTTGAAGAACCGCCTTATTTGTTGTGTCTATCAATTATGCCTGCATACCCAAGCGTATTTTTGGGGGTTGGGCGCATACCTTAAGCCCCTTCCCCTCAACCCCGAGAAGGAGGTGCTATGTAAAAGGTCGATCGACCTCACAGGACAACCCAACTCAAAATTGTATCAAAGATCCAGACCAAAACTTCAACTTTGCGATCGCACAACTTCCGTGCTATCGTGCCATTTCTCGAACCATTCCAGATCATGCCCCCATCAATTGACAACTTCTACCTAGGCGATGTCGCCTCCAACTTTCACTTTGCAGGCCCGCTGCTAGACTTTGAAGAAGAAATCCAGAATCAATCTCCCTTTCACGATTTAGACTACCTGACAGGCGAAATTAAAAGGGGATTCCTAGACTACGTGCGTCAAGGAATCATGCTGGACGCCATCCGAAAGCTGCGATTGTACAAAGACAAGTTCAAAACTTTTAAAAGTTACTGCGAACAAGCATTAGGCAGGCAGTATTTTTACTGCACACAAATTATCAAAGCTGCGAGTATTTGCCTGCGCTTAATTAAAGCAGGATTTGAGATTTTGCCTAGCTGCGTTGCTCAAGTTGTCCCTTTGTTCAAACACGCAATTACCGACCAATATGGCGACTGTCGTTTACAGGAAAAGTGGCAAGAAGTTGTCGATGTCATACCAAAAGAAAGAATTACCGCAGTAACTATTGCCGAAACCGTTGACAACAATCCCAACCTTCGGCTCAAACAAATTCGCATAAAAACCGACACCTACGCCCTTTTAACGAAAAAAGCAGCCGCAGCCGGACTGTCAATTTCGGAATTTTTGGCAAGGTTGGTTGGCGAATACAATCCCAGCAATTTAGAGCAGCCAGCGGAACATACTCCCGAACAAGAGGAGATTTTAGACCAATTAGACGCGGAGTTTAAGAAGCCAGCCACGGAACAGACTTCAACTTCTCCCCCAGGAAAAGTTAAGTCTAAAGGTTTTGGAGTCAAAGTTGAGCCTAAAGGTGGTAAAAGGGAAGTGAAGGCGAAAACTTCGGAAAGGGAAGTTAAGGCAAAAACTTCGGAAGGTGAAGTTAAGTTCAAAAATCGGCAAACTGAAATCCAAGCCGAGAAACAGTCGAATTCATTTAATGAGAAAAATCATGAAGTCATCTGCCCAAAATCCAATCATGCGTCAACTGAAATTAATGGAGGCTCAACTGAACGAAATTCAGTGCCACCTTATTAAAGCCAGTGTGTTGAATTGGTGGCAAATAGTTTTGCCTGACGGACAGAAAATTGCGATCGAGCACGCGGGCGGCGGACACTGGGTTTTTCGGGCGAACGGGCTTGAGAAATCTCATCCAGAAGTGCGGCTAGCGGTGTTGAAGGCGATCGCCGAAGGCTGTCGCCGATAAGTTACGGCTAAGGACACGGCGCCGTGCCGTGTCCTGAGATGGACTGGCGATCGGATTTGATATGATTTGGGGATGTAGGACTAGATAAACACAGATTAATGCAGATGAATTATATCAATCACTGATGGTGCAAGTGAAATTAATATTACTCGATTTGATGAAGCAATTTCTCAATTGTCTCCACTAACGTTTCAGGCTCAACAGGCTTGGGAAGATGCCTTTGAAATCCGGCTGCTAGTGCTTGCTGTTGATTTGCCTCACCTGCATACGCTGTGAGGGCGATCGCGGGAATCTCTCCTCCCTCCTGTGTGGATAGTTGCCTGACTTGACTAATCAACATATAGCCATCAATTTGTGGCATCCCAATATCAGCAATCAAAACATCTGGCTTCAATTCATTGAGCTTTTGTAGCGCATCTTTTGCTGAAGATACAGAGATTACTGTGGCTCCCGCTTGCTCCAAAATACATTGAACTAACTCTAAATTGTCTACTTCGTCATCGACGGCCAGGATACATAATCTAGCCAAGGGTGAAGTGTGAGCTTTGAGTGATAGATTATCGTTGCGATCGCTGTTTACGTCATTGCTTCTGGCTAATAAGGGAAGTGTGACAGTAAATGTTGCTCCCTGTCCTTCTCCACAACTTTCGGCTTTGACAATTCCACCATGTAGCTCAACGACGTGACGCACGATCGCTAATCCCAGCCCTAACCCACCAAAGGTTCTGGTAATACTGCTATCGGCTTGTCTAAATGTGTCAAATACATAGGGAATAAATTCAGGCTTAATCCCTTTCCCTGTATCCCTGACTTGAATTTGAGCATAGGAATCAATCGTTTTTAGCTCAACTTCAACTCTACCTCCAGTTGGGGTGAACTTAATGGCATTCGTGAGCAAATTCCAGACAACCTGTTGCAATCGGGTAGCATCTCCTAACACATCGCCCACATTTTGTTCTAGCTGAGTTTGAATTTGAATGTTCTTCGCTTCCGCGGCTAAACTAACTGTTTCGATCGCGGCTTTAAGAGTTGTTTTCAAATTAATAGGAGTAGAGTTCAAACTCAGCTTCCCTTGCAGAATCCGAGAAATATCCAGCAAATCCTCAATCAGTTGAACTTGCAACTGGGTATTGCGTTCAATCGTTTCGAGAGCTACCGCCGTCTTGCTAGAATCCAGGGTTCCCCTTCGCAGCAGCCGAGTCCAACCCAAAATTGGATTCAACGGAGTTCGCAATTCGTGCGACAAGACAGCTAAGAACTCATCTTTAATTCGGTTAGCTGCTTCTGCTTGTGTCCGTGCTTGCGATTCTGACTCGTAGAGCCGTGCCCGGTCGATCGACTGCGCCGACTGCTGTGCCAATGCCAAAACGAAAGCCCGATCGCTCTCGGAGAGCTGGGGAACGGTCGAAAAACCGAGCGAGAGCCCACCAACGGCTTGTCCTTCAATCAACAAGGGCACGGAAATCCAGGCTTCTGAACCAGCCTTGGCATATGCTTCAGCTAAATTAGGATAACGGGCAATTCGGTTTTCAATAGTTTCTACCCAAACAGGTTGCCCACTTCGCACAGCTTCTGCCAGAGGATAGGGTGCATGAATTGAAAAACTGCGCTGAAATTCTCCTATATGTTCATACCCGATCGCTTGAATAATCTCCAGTTCGCTCGCATCCTGGTTTAATACGGCAACCAAACCAGAACTTGCTCCGAGTGCGGACATTCCCTGTTCAATAATCACTTGAGCCACTTGAGCCGAGGTTAGCGATTCAGACAAAGCCGTCATCACCGCCAGCAGTCGAGCCGTCCGGTTAGCAGCGAGGTCGGCGGCTAATTTCGCTTGTTGTGTTTCATTATATAGACGAGCATTATCAATGGCGATCGCTGCTCGCTGAGCCAAATCTTCAGCCAGGGCAATGTCTTCTAGGCGATAGCGGCGATCGGATTCAGTAAACACAAAGGTAATGCTACCCAACACGCGCCCGCGTGCCTGTAGCGGTGCAATGATGCAGGACTTTAACCCAACTCCACGTAAGATTTCCAGGTATTCAGCATTCGGCACTGTGGCAACTAACTGTTCATCTGTAATCTCAATCCCAATTTCAATCTGTCCTGTTTGCATGACTTTAGCAATGCCATACGCATCATCGAGATGTCTGGGAAAGCGTTGAGCCAACTCCCAGCCAAACTTCACTTTTTCGGGATCTGAATGAGCAACTGCAACCCGACCAATTGTGCGATCGTCATTCAGCAGATCAACACTACACCAATCTGCAAAATAAGGAACTGCCAGCTTTGCAACGCTTTGGAGAGTTTGTTCATACTCTAGTGAAGAGGAAAGGACAGCACTCACTTGGGCTAAAAATGCTGATTGTTGTTGAGAATTCTCTGCTACAGCACGGGCTGCCTGTTCTTGAACAAGCTGTACTCGTTCGTCTTCGGTTTGCTTGCGTTCAGTAATGTCGCTGAAAGCAGCAATGATATTGATAATTTGCCCCTCTGCGTCAAACAAAGGGGAAGCATTGATCGAGAGAATCGTGCGAGTTCCATCAGCATGGCTAATAGCCTGTTCAATACCATAAACAGGCTCACCTGTCTGCATCACCCGCGCAAACGGCAGTTCATCTTCTGGGAAAGGATGACCCTCCACGGTTGTAATGAACCAGGATGGAGCGTTATACCCTCGCTCCACACAGTCCCTGCAAGTCAATCTTAAAATCCTTTCTGCAGCCCTATTGGCAGCTATAATCTCCCCGGTAGAATCTAGAATAGTGATACCATCAGGAATAGTTTGGAAGATGCTGGATAATTGCGCTTCACCCTCACGCAGAGCAGTTTCTGCCTGCTTGCGTTGTGTAATGTCGTGCATCACAACAACTGCACCCTGTTTTTCGCCGTTTGGAGCTATAATAGCCTGTCCAGTTACTAACAGCATTCGCGCCGTTCCCTGGTGCGGAACAATCATCATTTCCAGATCACGAACGTTCTGTCCTTGCAATGCCTGGAACAGGGGAATATCCTGTGTATTCATGGGTGTTTTGCCGTCGGGCAAATACAAGCTATAATACTCAGCCCATTGAGCCGATGGAACTGGCTGCTGAGGTAATCCATGAAAATCTTTAGCTGCTTGGTTAAATACCGTCAATATGCCATCGGCATCGCAAGCCACAATGCCAGCTTGAACGTTGTTGAGGATGGCCTTCAAAAACTCTTGTTCTTTCTGAAGGGTGGCTTCCACCTGCTGCGAATTGGCGATTTCGGCTTTTAATTGTCGATCGAGTTGAGATGTTTCAGTAGTGTCTTGGAAGTAAATAAGTAACCCATCTTCACTCTTGATGAGGCGAATTCTCAACCATTTGTTGAGTGAGGGGTAATGTTCTTCAAACTCGATCGCAGTTTGCGTTGCGATTGCTCGATGACAATACTTATATAGCTCAGAGGTAAGATCGACCGAAAATACAGTCCATATATTCTTGCCTATCAGGTGTTGTCGCTTCCTCTTTAAAAGCTCCTCTGCTTTATGGTTGACATAGGTGCAGTGCCACTCTGAATTAATAGAAATAAAAGCCTCAGCCATGTGCTCGACTATCACCGCAAATCGTCGTGCTTCCAGTGCTTGGCAGTCCGTACATAGCTCTTGAGGAAAATTTACAGTAAGCTCTTCTCGATCGTTCAAGGAGTGTGTACGTTCTACATTCATTGCGGTTAGTCCTGCCTATTTACCTATTATGCCAGCTATTGTTACGGACTCAAGATATAATACGCCCCAAACCTAAGTCATTCAGTATTTAAGCACAGGGGCGATCGCACCTCATGCCAGAGCACCGCTAAAAATTCGTCTTTAATCCGGTTAGTGGCTTCTGCTTGGGATCGTGCAAGGCGATCGCGTTCTCACAGTGGTTCTCTTTCTTGTTCTGCTTGCTTGCGCTTTGTTCACGAATGGGGATGGTGCCGACGAGAATCGGGCTAGCGTTTCTTTAACACCGAACTCCTGCAAACTACGCAACTACTCAGCAACAGCCTCGACGAAACGTGGCAACTATACTAAATCTCTAGCCTAGACATATTCTGTCATTCCTAATTGAGAATGCCAAATCTATCAGTTTGGTGATAGAAACAACAAAAACCGCTTTGTGGGCGGGTTTTAGGTATGGAAAGAAATGGACTCGCACCGCTGACCCCTCCTACAATGGCATTGTAGTGCTCTAACCAACTGAGCTATGCGATCGCCTCAGCACTTATCCACCGTTAAAAATTTGCTTAGCGGTCAAATTTAACTCTGGAAACACCGCTGATTCAATTCTTTCATCTCCCCGAAACAGCTTAATTTGATACTCACCATCTACTAACTGATAAACCGATAAAGTCTGCTGTTTGGGATAACCAATATAACGGCTACCCCCTAAGCCCAAATAATCTACAATCCAATATTCAGGAATGCTTAATGCTTCATGCTCAATCATTTTATGTGCATAATCATCACGCCAATCAGGGGGGTAGCAAAGAGGTTTACGAGATAGACTGTATAAGGGTTGTGGTCCGCATACCTTGTTGATAAAAGCTGCGTTTGTTGGGAGTCAACTTGCGTTTACTCTTCTACCTCGTCAGAATATTGTTCGAGATAATTGACCCACTTTTCTCTATCTAAACCAACACCAAATGTACTCCGTCTCCGATATCTTTTTTTAGGTTCTTGGCGACGAGCTACATATTTTTTTACCTGATGTTTTTCAGTTCAGTGCCTTGAAATATTGCTGAAGTGTACGCAAGTGTCATGAGCAAAATCATGTTAATAAGTCGGTCTCCTTTTAAGCTGGTTCCTTCAAGATCGTAGCCTCCTGTTTTACAGTCTCGGAACATTTCTTCAATACCCATCCGCTGCTTATAAGCATTGATAGCTGCCAGCAATGACCCTAAATCTGTGAGTATAAACCACGATTCTTCAACCTTCCATCCCCCGTAGTTCCTTTTCCACTTACAAGCAAGATAAAATCCGGTTAGATGCCCGTGTTTTCCTCACTCTTTTACCTTGAAAATATAAAGAGGTTCCTAGTACTATCCCTAATTCATCTAACCGTTGCCAAACTAAATGTTCCGTTTCGACACAATGATTCTTTTTCAATCTTAAACAAAAAGATACACCCTTTTCCCTCAGCCAGTTTCCCAAATCGACCGAACAAAATTCACGGTCTCCTAAAACGATGACTTTATATTCTGAAAATAATGGTAAAACTTGCTGTAAATTGGTTGTTTGTGACTCTCCGTTTTTGTTTCCCAATTTGGGCAACAGTGACCAGTATAATGGAATTGCTCTTCGCTCCCAGATCAGGCTAACCATAAAAAGATTAATGCGCCCCCATTGACTGCGGTCGATTGCAATTGATAAAGTTTGACCAGCACGGCAATAAGTAATCAACCAATAAGTAATTAATGGGAACCAAATTAGTGAGATAGTTAAGTGAGGCAAATCGAGAAACCTTTGTAGTTTTCTACGCCGACTTTCTGTTGTAATTGGATAGGGAAATACCCGCGAGAGCCGTTCTAATCTCACTTGTTTTTCTGATTGTATCAATGCTAGCAAGATTTCAATCAGTTTAAATTGAGCTTAACTTAGTTGTTTTTTTTAATGAATGAGGTAGAATGTTGGTATCATTATTTTTGAGATAGGCAAGCGTGTAACCATTATGCTGCCTATCTTTTTTGAGCAGCGGATTGGCTCAATCCTTACAAAGGTATGGATTTCAGGCTGGTTGTTACCCCCCCAGCCTTCGTGCAAATATCTGAGCAATATCAAATGCCAGCTTGTAAATTCATTTAGCCAATTTAGAAACATTCTATGAATATCTGCCTTCGATGTATTGAGCAGTGCCATATGTAAAACTGTGTTGCTCAGCGCTTCTAATTCTTGTTCTTGATGGTGGCGTATTGCGGTGCCAAGGGCAGGGGAAAATGCCACTCTCCGCATTCGTCAGCACAAAAAGCCAGGTTTTACTGTAACTATAATTAGGCTTCAACCCAGATTATTTGTAACGCCCCAGGTTTTACTGCTGTGCCTTATGCAGCAGCCCGTGTAGAAACTTCTTCAAGAATAGAAAATAATTCATCTACCTGAGTCGAGGTAAATAATCCGTCTGGCCCCTGTGGCGTAATGTCGGTAAACGGGGATTCATAGAGGATTGCTGCATCCATTGCGCCATGTTCGGTTAAATAATCCACAATCATACTCACAAATTCAATCTGATTGGAGTTAAGATTTTTACCAGCTATAAACTTCGCTAGTTCCTGCTTGGCTACCTCTCGATCGAGGCCGACTAAGGAACGGACGAATAAGCCTAACCCATGCGACTCTTCTTTTGCACGGTCTATATCCTCCTCTACGCCTAATTTGTTTTCTAGCAATATCTTCTCTAACTCAGATAGATCGGATGGAGTGAGCTGTTTGTTAGTTCGCAGCTTAAAGATGACCACATGATCTTGATGCGATCGCAAAAAAGCCCTTGTTTTAGCACGGAACTTCTCAAAGTTATCTAATGCTGTAAAACCAGGCAACTCTACTATTATCTCATCCCCCATTACATCCTCAAAATCGGTGTAAATAGGTTGGCGTTTTTGTTTCTCAATCAGCTTGATTAACCCCCGTAGACGTTTGCGTAACACCTCCAGCATTGGCAATGTCACATCTTGCCACCACTCATCGGTTTGTACCTCATGAATCAGCGATAACTGTTCTTGCACGAAGGGAATGGCAGATTTCTCCTCTAACAGTCCTGCAAGTGACTTCACCTGTTCTTGTAAACGCTTAAACGTAGAGTCAGAGCGCAGGATTGCTAATTGTAACTTCAGCATCAGAACATCAAATCTTTTTATTTCTTCGGTTTCTGTTTCCAATTGGGAAGGCAAGCCAGCTACTTCTTGACTAAGCTCAAGAAAATCATCGATCGATAGCGACGCCCATGCTGCGGAATTAGCATATTTCTCTACAAATCGTTGTTTAGGTCGCACTATGAAGTTTTCAGGATTCATAGCCGCCACTTCGGTATTGAGCAAATTGGCTAGTTCCTGGCGCAATTCTGCATCAGTCTTGGGTTCTTTAGAGGCAGCTTGATACTCTTGAAGCTTGCTCAGTTCTGCTTGATTAATTTGTTGATTTTCAGGTATTCTTTTATCTAGCTCTCCGATTAATTCTAATCGAGCGGTAAACAATTGCTGACCCAATGATTTAGTTATTGGTGCATTAACAGTCGCTGAGTTTTGTTGAAAAAACTCTAAATTTTGGCAATAATCAAACAGGTAAAAAAATTCTTTATCTTGCCCCAGTCCAAATAGGTCAGGACATAGCCTCGTACCTCGTCCTATCATCTGCCAGAACTTAGTTTTGGAGCGAACAATTTTGAACAGCACGAGATTAACTACCTCTGGCACGTCAATCCCTGTGTCGAGCATATCCACTGAGATTGCGATATGAGGTTCTTTATCTTTTTGGGAAAAGTTATCAATCAGACTTTGAGCATAGGAGGTTTTGAAGGTAATGACGCGGGCAAACTCACCTTTAAAGTGGGGGTAGTTGACGTTGAACCGCTCAGCAATAAATTCTGCATGATCTTGATTTTTAGCGAAAATAATGGTTTTGCCGAGACGATCGCCCCCAGCAACCTTTAACCCCCTAGTCATCAGATGCTCTAGCACCTTATCCACGGTATCTTTATTGAATAACCACTTGTTGACTGCTTCTGCTTCTACGCGCTCAGGGGCATTGCCTTCGTCATCCCATTCAAGCGCATCCCATTCTTCTCTTTCGGATTCAGAGAGTTCACCATAATTAATGCCTTGTCGCTGAAACTTAAGCGGCACTGATACTGCTTTAAGCGGGACTAGATAACCATCCTTTACGGCATCTTCAAGCGAGTAAGCATCGGTAGGTACGCCATTTTCTAAGTCAAAGAGCCCGTAAGTGTTGCGGTCAATTTCATCCTTTGGTGTAGCGGTTAGCCCTAGCAGGACAGAATCAAAGTAGTTGAAAATTGTGAGGTATTTCTGAAAAACCGATCGGTGAGCTTCATCAATAATAATTAGGTCAAAATGCCCGACGCCAAAACGACGCTGACCGTCACGGGTATCATTAATTAATCCCATCATGGTGGGATAGGTGCAAGCAAATACCCGTCCTTCAGTATCTTTTTCTGTGACTAAGTTTACTGGCGCGGCATCGGGGAGATGTTTCTTAAATACATTGATTGCCTGATTTACCAAAGCTACACGATCTGCTAGAAATAGAACCCGTTTAGCCCAGTTACAACGCATCAGCAGATCGACTAAGGCGATCGCGGTTCTGGTTTTCCCTGCACCTGTCGCCATAACTATCAGGGCTTTGCGGTCTTTATCAGTCTCTAAGGCTTCGGTAATGTGACGGATGGCACGAGTTTGATAATAGCGTTCGGCAATGGTGGGGTTAATTGTGCCTGCTGCTAAAGATTTACGGGTAGCTCGGCGCTGTATAAGTAATTGTAATTCAGTTTTTTTATAAAATCCTTGCACCTGTCGCGGTGGGTAATTAGTATCATCCCACAGCCAATGCTCGTAACCGTTAGAGTAGAGAATAACTGGACGCTGATTAAATTGGTTTTCTAGGCAATCGGCATATAGCTTAGCTTGTTGTTGCCCGATGCGGGGGTCGTTTCGGGTACGCTTAGCTTCTACGACTGCCAGAGGTTTACCATCATCGCCCCAGAGGACGTAATCAACAAAACCTTGACCTGATGAATTGGGCATCCCTGTAACAGGAAACTCCCGATCGCGTTGTTGATCTAAGTTCCACCCGGCTTCTTTTAACAAAAGGTCTATGAAGATGTCGCGGGTTTGTGCCTCAGAATAGTCGTGGGTATCGGGTTGGGTGACACTGGCTTTCTTGACTGCTGCCAATTCTTCCCGTAGTTGTTTCAGTTCTTCATCAAGTGCATTTTTGTCGGCTAGAACTGTTGAGAGCTTTTCATCGCGATCTCGTAGTTGAGTTTCTAGTTTCTGAAGTTGTTCAATGGTTTGCTTAGGAACTGGTGCAGTCTTGGGCAATGCGTCAGAGTTGAAGGTAAGCCCCGCATTTGGTTTGCTGCGTCCATAGGTGTGGGCTAACCAATATGTAACATGAAACAACTCCCGTACAGCATTTATAGCATCATTAACAGAGATAGGTCTGGGGCTGTGGACTGCCGGATTTCCTAGTTTGATAATGACTCTTGCTTTGTTAAATATTGCTTCACCTACTAAGTTTTTAAAAGTAGGTTCGTGAATCAAGGCGCTTAGATTATCTTGATAAGGCAGTTCTAGGGAATTATCGTATTTATATAACCAATTTACGGTTAATTCCAAAGTTCGACGGGCATAAAAACAGGCAGTACGAGGGTCGGGATGTACTGCATCGACTGCTTTCTTGGCGGATTCATAAATGGTAGGGAATTCAGCTTGGAGGAAAGCAAACTGGGTCATATATTTATGTAGGCATTTGGTGATAGTTCTCTAAATCCTTGTCTAGTGACCAGATAAAAACTTCACTCATTGAGAAGATATTACAGGACTTATGAAATTCCTGAATGATGCTGAGATCGCCGAAACTTGTTCCTTCTTGTTTATTAGGAGCTTTGTTTTTACCAGCTTCATCAGGAAACTGGTCAATCCACTCCAGTATCTCTGCTGTACTCGGGAATGGAGTAGGCCTCCAGGGAGCTATGCCTGCGAAGGCTGCTTTAACTTGTTCAACAAAACGTATGGCGGTTTTCCTTCGTAGTGTGCCGTCCCCGTTTTGGGCGATGTGGTTGCCTGTTTCGAGTATGGTTGCCATTGGCAACAGAAAAGTACAGCCAGCTAGAGAATAGGTTCTAAAATCTTCGAGAACTGATTCTCTATGCTGATTATAGTTGGGAACGTTGAGTATTTCGAGGAATATGCTGGTATCTATTAGGCAGATACTACTCATTGCCGTACTCCTGCAAACGAGACAGCCATGCCATAGCTTGCTGTTTTCTCTCTTCAGGGGTGTGCGGCGATTTGACGAATCGATCGACTACCCCAGCAGTTACCAGTTGACCGAGCGGCCCCTGAGATATCAGACTAGGAAAATCGTACATCTCCCCAAGCCGTATCAGGCGGCTATCTCCTTCCTCTGGATTGCGGTAACAAAACACTACATCACCCAGGGCAGCATCGGGTAAGGCATCCATTAACGCGGGATTGTGAGTAGAAAGCAGCACTCGTAGTTTACGTCGCTCGGCAATATCTCGGATGCTGGCGAGTAAATGCTTGGCGCGGTTGGGATGAACGCCATTGTCGATTTCCTCGATGACAACTAAACTGCCTTCGGTAGCCGATAGCATAGCAGCCGCGATCGCCAACACCCGTAAAGTGCCATCGGATAATAATGCAGCCTCACAATAACGGCGGGTATTGCCAAAGGTTTCTGCTAGTTGTACCATCACTTCATCCCGCGGACCGAAAAGGAAATCTAGCCCATCTATAGCTTGCTCTGGTAGACTCTGGATAAAGTTGAGAATTGCCTGTTGATTTCCGGCTTGGTTCTCCCACAGGCGATAGAGGACGCTGGAAAGATTAGTACCATCTTCTTGTAATCGCTTATCAGATTTGAAGCTGTACTCCCGCATTCTGGCGGGAACGGGATCTAGAAACAGGATATTCTTTAAAACTCGTTGATATTCGCGGACGGTTTCAGGAATTATCTTTTGGGATTTGGGATACTTTGCATCAAAATGGGCAGGGGTGTCTAATTGTACGAATATAGCCATCTGATCGCTGCACGTTACTCGTGGCTTGTTCTTCCCCCTTGTAAAGTTGTTATATGCCACACCAACATCAGTCCCTACTCCTTGAGAAGGCTGATCTAGGTCATATAGCGGGACTTGACTTGTCGAGCCAACGATTCGCTCACTACTGATGTGCAGTTCTCCGTCACGCACATTCAGGGTTATATCGAGTTGGTTCCAATCTGGATAGTCTAAACGGCAACCAATGGTAAAATTTGACTCTCCCCGATGGCACAAGTCATTTACTCGACCGCGTACAACGCGCTCTGCACTATTCACCGCATATTGAATGCTGGAGAGTTTTTGCCCTTGTGCTAGCCATGACAGAAAGCGCAAACCTTCAAGGGCGTTACTTTTGCCTGCGGCATTGGCTCCGATTAGTACGGTTAGCGATCCAAGGGGTAATCGGCTTGTACTGTAACTTTTGAAGTTGGCGAGGGTAAATTCGGTTAGCATGGCGTTCATGTCATAATTCTCCTCGGAATGCACGATGTTGGAGGGAGGCAAAGAGCGCATTGAGTTCGGATAGTGAGGCGCGGTGTGCTGCTTTGAGTTTTTCTACAGTTTCGGCGCGGCGGGCAAATTCTTGTTGCAGAGGAAGAGGGGGACAAATAATTTGAGCATTATTTAAGATGCCAACATTGAGATGTTTCTGAATCTGTCCCACTTGAGAGGATGAAACCAATTTCTTTCCCCACGCAGAATTGAAAAAAGAACATAGATATACAGAGTCAACAACATCCTTACAAGGTGTAGTAATCAAAAGATCAATTGCATTAACTCCATCAAGTTCTTCAGGAATGACGGCAGCAGTCCCAGGTTGTCCAGTTCTAACAAGCACTACATCTCCTGCTTTTACTCTTGTTTTAGCCAACTTAGTTTCATTATCAGTTTGAGAGAAAAAAACTAAATTATCTGTAGAGATTGAGTTTTCCTTGATGTTTTGAGATCGTAAAGCAGGAACCCCATATTCTTGATAATAAGATGCTGGCTGTACCACAATTCCCACTGTAATCCGGCTACAAATACTTTTGCATATTTTTATCTGCCAGCCTTTTGGATTCGTAACTGGATTGCCGAACATTTCTAGGAAGATGGCTTGGGTGAGGGTGTCGAGTTCTGCGATCGCCTCCCGACGTTTAGACCTGAGTTCTTCCGCGCGATCGAGTATTTCTGCAATCCGCTTCTGTTCTTCTAAGGGAGGTAGGAGGATTTTTGTTGCACGAATTATTTGTTGGCTAATGTTGGGTTGCGCTCCTCCAACACTTCTTGATATGAATTCAGGCAGCTTTTGTTGCAAGGCATGAAAAACATATCTCGAATCAGCTTTTTCTTTTTCTGGAATAAGATAGCAAACAGCCTGATTTGTTGTGGCATTAATACCTAGTATCCCAACTCGACCAACATTGGCTCCGTACATTGCTACAAGAACAGATCCCTTTGGTGCAATTTTCAATGATGTTTCTGCTAAGGCTTCTTCAGTTACCCTTTCCTCTGTTTCGGTAATAATTGATTCACGTAGCTCACCAGACTTTACCCAAGGAATACTGCCATTAAAATAGCGCTCATATTTATTTCGGGATGGAGTTGTCCCACTACCTGTTTTGCAGAATGCGCTTATTGGCAAACATAGTGTTTTCATCCCATCATCCCCTCCAAATCCTTCATCCCCTGCTGAATCTCAACCTCTAACTTTGCCAAATTAGCGAGGATGTCTTTGGGTGCGCGATATTCCACCTCTTCATGCACCACTTCCTTGTAACGATTCAGACTGAGGTCATAACCCTGAGTCGCAATATCAGCCTTTGGTACACAGAAACTCTGAGCCGTGCGCGGTCGCTCTCGTTCTGTAGTATTCCGCAGTTGCCAATGAGCCAACACATCCGGTAGATTATTTTTAGTATGTTCCTCTACTGTTAGTGGGGCAATCGGTACAGCACCTAATTTATCTTCAGAAAGCAAAGGCGTTCTTTTATCGTCCAAACTCAACCCGTCAGCATTCACATTGTAGAACCAAACAAAATCAGTTCCACCAGAGTTAGTTTTAGTAAATAGTAAAATCGCAGTAGAAACACCCGCATAAGGCTTAAATACACCACCAGGCAGAGATATCACAGCATCAAGCTTCTGTTCCTCTATCAACAAGCGTCGCAGTTCCTTATGAGCCTTAGAAGAACCAAAAAGCACCCCATCCGGCACAATTACTGCCGCCCTTCCCCCTGGTTTCAGCAATCTTAAAAACAGAGCCAAAAATAGTAATTCAGTCTTCTTAGTCTTGACGATCGCCTGCAAGTCCTTAGCCGTGTTCTCATAGTCCAACGAACCAGCAAAGGGTGGATTAGCCAGGACAAGGCTATAAGATTCTGCATCACTAGAATGTTCCTGTGCCAGCGAATCCTGATAGCGCACATCCGGGTTTTCTACACCATGCAAAAGCATATTCATACTGCCAATCCGCAGCATGGTATTATCAAAATCAAACCCGTGAAACATCTGATGGTGAAAGTGTTCCTTCATCTTGGTATCGCGCAGAATTTCCGGGTGATGCGATCGCAGATATTCATTAGCAGCCACCAGAAAACCGCAAGTCCCACTAGCTGGATCGCAAATTACATCGCCTGGGCTGGGTGCAGTCAGTTCCACCATCAACTGAATAACGTGGCGCGGTGTGCGAAACTGTCCGTTCTGTCCAGCGGAGGCAATCTTGCCCAACATATATTCATAAAGGTCGCCTTTAGTGTCCCTGTCTTCCATCGGTACACCATCCAGCAAATCCACCACTTTAGAAAGCAGCGCCGGTGTCGGAATTGTGAAGCGGGCATCCTTCATGTGGTGCGCGTAAGTCGAACCATCGCCTCCCAAAGTCCGCAGGAAAGGGAAAACATGATCGTTGACGACCTCAAACATCTCCTTCGGTGCAAAATTCTTGAACCTCGACCAACGCAAATCCTCATAGGACCGTTTTTTGATATCTTCCCCTTCTGGGAAAATCCGGCGTTCCATTGGGCGCTTGAGCCGATTAGCTTTGTTTTCTTCCAGAGTATGTAAATCGTCGAGACGACGCAGAAACAGCAGATAAGTAATCTGCTCGATGACTTCAAGGGGATTGGAGATACCACCGGACCAGAAGGCATCCCAGATTTTATCTATTTGACTTTTGATTTCCCCAGATATCATATTGCGCTTTCTTGTCCCATAGATAATTCTAAAAATTAGGGCGATTATCAGTTTAGCTTGGATATGGTTTTGCTGGAGATATGCAGCAAAATCTATCTGCTGCTTGTACTTCAATTAAAATCTTTGCGATCGAAGGCTTCTGAGTGTATGCAAATAATATTTGCGGGGGAAAGTTCAGACTAAAACTGACCGCCTTCGGAATTTACGATCGTTCACCAGCCAGCACTTGTCTCATCATCACTCAACCGCATTAGACAAACTCTCAAACCACCATACTAAGGTACGGACATGATCGAGCGCTGAAGCTAAGCGATCGCGATCGCCCATCCAATCGCCATACTCCCCATGCTCGCCCGCCCCCCACACTATGATGTACTCTAGCCCCCGATCGATCTGCACGCCAAATCCACCGCTAGAGAAGTTAAAGACTGCGTAGAGGTGGTCTGGCCAAACAGACCATCGCAAGAAAGCGACGCTTGCCGCCAATGCTGGGAATTCCTTGAACATTTCAGCGAAGAAGCGTTGACTGAATTCAGGAGTGTCGGCTAAAGCGATGTCTTGTGGCTGGCTATACCACTGGCCATCTGTCTCACGGCGACAGCGAGGATCGTGTTCTTGAAACTTGTCCATATCTCGTAACTGTAGGGGAAAAAGAAACCCGGCCTTGCTTAATCAGGGTATGAAAAAAATAAGTCGAAAATCCAGAAGCCTTGTAGGTACTGGTTTCTAGAATTTGCATATTTAGTCTTTCATACCATAAATCAGCAACGCCCGCCTTTATATTTATTGAATACTAAAAATTTCAGCGTTTTCTGGTTTTGGGCGTCAAACCATTATAATAGCGGGTCTATACTACACATCTACTATTTACCCTCCTCACTAGTTAGAAAAACCCATTGGATGGAAACCAGAGCGAGACGATGAATTCAGCCCCTTAAGAATTTCTCGAACTTTTACAAAATCATCTTTGTCCGAAATCTCTACATGAGCCTCAACTCTGAAAATATCATCAAGTCTTTCTTTGTCATTTTCTATAACTTTTAATATCTTCACAACCTTACTTCCAAATGAAAAGCATTCGTCACCGTAGTGAAGAATCAGCTCAATGTCATCCCCTACTTGTAAGCCCAAATTAAAATTATACTTAGCAACTTGCATCGACCAATTGGCTTGTTCTTTGTTTACGTCTTTTTCTACGTCTTTTTCTTCAAGAAGGGAAGGAATCATTACAAAATACTGAAACATACAGCTCGCTCCTAAATATATTAAAATAGTTTAGCTATGAATTTATTTACTTTCATAGTATTTAAGATTTATTTAATTATTTACGTCAGAAAAAATTATAGAAAATAAGAGTTTTATTTTTAATCAACTCTACGGGTAGCACTTCCAAGTCCTAGATAGGGAAATAAGCGTTTCCCCGCCTAGATTTTTAGTGGCACACCCGCCCTGTTACGGCGGAAGGTGTAAGTATTAGGTGCTGAGTGCTAACACGGGTTTTGACAATCTTAGGGGTTGGAGGCTTAACAAACCCTCAATCTGCTGAAAATTCTCACGGGTTGGGTCGAACGCAGCTCACGCCCCCATCGGGAAATTTCTGGTTCAAACTCTGAGCGAAATAATACTGACACCAAAATTCTGCTACCTCCAACAACCTGGGTACTGATTCAGCCACGATACCTGAACCAGATTGCAATCCATAGCCTTCTACATATTCTCTAGCTAGTTTATAAGTCCAATAGGGAAAATCTGTCTCTACGAAACACCGCAGTGCATACTCTAGCTTGAGTAAATCTCCGCTGCGGACAAAGCGCACCGTTGCCCACCTAAAATTACGGTAGTCATCCCCCTGCAAGCCATCAATGTCTCTCAATAAATTTCTGAGAGATTGCCTGCTTTCGTAACTAGGACTTTCTAAGTAACTGTCCATCAGTGAGATTGCTTCATCCACTAACTGTTGTTGCTGTTCCCATTCTTCAGCCGTGAAATGTTCGGGACAATTCGCCCGCTTCATCTGTTGCTGCACCAGTCGAGCAATGTAGATCCCAAACTTTTCAGCGGCGACCTCATCAACGCACAGACTTTTGATACTCGTCAGTCTGGTTATCGGTATGGCAAATCGAGTTTTTTCAACTTCTTGGGTGGTTTGAATCCATTTTTTGATTTTATTAGCAATAGCAAGCTGTTGTTTGTTTTGTTTCATGCTCAATTACCGACTCTTAATATCCTGATTGAAGCAACGCTCCAGAGAGTAAATCTGTTAGTTTGAGTGTAACAGCCCACTGGTTCAAGTAAGCGAGATCGAGTCGTTCCCCTTGCACCTTCAAAACTCCCAACACATCCCTCCACTGCTTTTGGGAACCGCCAGGAATTAGTTTGTACCAACTGAGTTTTTGCAGGACGATATCTTCAGGCGAGTAGATGTAGATTCCCTCCTCTGTTAAACCGCTAACAGGGTAAAGTTGGCGTCGCCTCATCACCGAAGCCGAAAAAGGGTCATCGCTGCCCATCACAAAAATGTCTGCTTTCTCCATAGAAGGCAAATATATAACATTGAACGATGATTCGCGGGGTGCTGCTTTTGACTTGGCAATTGCTTCAGTCACAGCCGACTCGCTGATGTAAAACTCGCCTGACATGGCATCAATTAACCTCTGTGCTGTTTGCGCTTCCAGGTCAATCACTAAGTCCAAATCTTGCGTAGATCTGTTTTCTCCCAACAGCGAACTTGCCACAGAACCTCCCACCACATAGGGAATATTCAGCGGTAGCAAGATGCTGGCTATTTTTTGCGCTAATTCGATCGGATCTGCAATCACGAGTTCACCCCAATCGTTACTGTCTGATAAAACTTCTATCCACTCAGCACCCAAGCACCTTTTAATAAATTCTTGCCGAACTTTTGCCTCAGTAGCATTGGGATACTGGTTCTTTATTCCAGATATTGCCAACCTTCGCACCGCTTGATTGAAAGCGCAAGTCCGTTGTACTTTTTGTTGGGGCATCAACTGTCGCAATAGCTGAAACATCAGCACATCCGCCTCAATGCTGGTATCGATAGATTGTGGCTTGTATCCTGACTTGACTGTGACTGTTGGCATTGGTGGCATGATGCAATCTTGCTCCCAGGCAGAGATGTCAAAATTATATTACAGAATCCAAGTTTTTCAGAACGCTTTATAAAAATGACATTTTTCCTTAATTATAATGATATTTTAACAATGAAAAGACTTGCTATAATGATGTCCAAAGCAAAGGCGATAGTTACCAGAGCTACTAACCAGATGGCAAGGTTTAGAGGTGGTGATGTTTAATTATTTAACTACAAATTCTGACTACTGTTCTTGAGAGAGATGAAGATATGGACTTAAATCAAAAGTCTGGGAATCACCGATGGCGAGGGCGACTAATAAAAGCTGGAGGGGGTATTCTACTAATCTTCGGCACAGGTTTAAGTGTTTTTACCTGGAAAGCCTTCTCGCCACCTTCTGTTAACCGACAACCACTTCCCAAAACTTTGGTTTCTTTAGAATCACCCGAAGGACAACAGCTATTGAACCAAAGCAAGAGCAAACAGGATTTTCAACCGCTTAGCACCCACATTGAAACTCAAAAGCGTCCCGCCTATTGTGGTGTGGCTAGCAGTGTGACGGTTCTGAATGCACTCGGCAGCAAAAGACAGGGATATCGCCCCCTAACCCAAGACACCTTTTTTGACGGTCAAACCCAGAATATCCGTTCTTCTTATGCCGTCACTTTTTCGGGGATGACTCTTGATGAATTAGCAGCTTTGCTCAGAAGTCACAACGTCAAAGTTGAGGTCTATTATGCGTCGGAGACAACACTTAATCAATTTCGTACCCAAGCTAAAGCTAACCTTGCCCGTTCTGGCGACTATATAATCGTGAACTACCAACGGTCTGTTTTGGGTCAGGGTAAAAGCGGGCATATTTCTCCCCTCGCTGCCTATCACGAGCCAAGCGATCGATTTCTGATTGAAGATGTAGCCAGTTATAAATATCCGCCTGTATGGGCTTCTACGGAGAATCTTTGGAAAGCAATGAATACTACTGATTCAACTTCCAAAAAGACACGGGGCTATCTAGGGCTTGCTGAATAAGCCTAAAACCCTTAACTCAAAAGACTTTGACTCGCGTTCGGCGTTAACAATGTGTAAGACTATGAGCTAAAATTAGTCAAAAGCCATGCACAGCAGCACTAATAAGTGAACCCAAAAATCAAGTAAAATTAATATTAGATGCAACCTGTACGCCAGCCGACCTTAAATATCCGACCGACTTAGGAATATTAAATCAAGCAAGAGAACATACTGAAAAAATCATAGATGCTCTGCACAATCAAATTAAGTCACCCGTAAAAAAAAACCGAGGACATATCGAAACCGAGCCAGGAAAGAATACCTAACCATAGCAAAACAGCGAAAGCCACGACGAAAAGAAAGAAGAAAATCAATTAAAAAACAACTGCAATACATCCAAAGAAATTTGGATAATATAGAGCGAATGGGCGCTCTACAGTTATTAACCAAATCTCATTATAGAATGCTGTTAGTAGTTGCAGAAGTCTACCGTCAACAGTGGTCAATGTATGAAAAGAAAGAACATAGTATTCCCGACAGAATAGTAAGTTTAAAGCAACCACATATCCGCCCTATAGTGAGAGGGAAAGCTGGGAAATTCGTTCAACTTGGGGCAAAACTGTCAGCCAGTTGTCGAAATGGGTACGTATTTTTAGACCGAATTAGTTGGGATAATTTCAACGAATCAGGAGACTTAAAAATACAAGTAGAAGCATTTAAACGATTCACCGGATTTTACCCTGAATCAATTCATGTCGTTCGGATATATCGAACACAAGAAAATAGAGCTTGGTGCAAAGAACTCGGCATAAGAATGAGTGGTGTCCGTCTAGGAATACCTCCCAAAAATCTGAGCGAAGCAATGAAAAAACAAGCTCAATCAGACGAGATAATTCGTAACTTAATTGAATGGAAATTTGGAGAATCTAAAAGAAGATTTAGCCTCGGTAGAGTGATGGCTAAACTTGATAATACTTCTGAAACAAGCATCGCAATAACTTTTCTGGTGATGAATCTTTCTGCCCTGCTACGGCAGGCTTTTTGGCTTTTTTTCGGTCTATTTCCTGGGGGGTGACAACCAGCCTGAAACCCAGAGGTGGTGAGGATTGAGCCAATGTGTGTTCAAAAAAGATAGGCAGCATAATTGTTACACGCTTGCCTATCCCAAAAATAATGATACCAACATTTTACCAGACTCATTTAAAAAAACAACTGACATCAGCTCAGTTTCTTCTAATGACCACTTTGCCCATTGTGATCCAATCAGAAAAACAAGTGAGATTAGAACGACTGGCACGGGTATTTCCTTACCCAATTACAACGGAAAGTCGGCGTAG
>NZ_JAUBQQ010000110.1:0-10096 GCF_036701335.1 Microcoleus sp. Pol12B5
ACGAAAGAGGGTTTATTTCTCTGATAAACATCATATGAAATTCTAATTAACTCATAATTTTGCCTGGAATATCATTCCACTATGTATTTGTGTAATTAATTCTGTCTAACTACTTAAGAATATTTACTTAAGCATAAATTTTTCTTAATACCCTGAGACAAAAAGTAAAAATTAAGTAATAACTGGGTAGTGCAAGTTTCCTGAAACACAACTGCAGGCGGCGAGTAGAAAATACTTGCGCCGCACCAGCAACCAGCAGTCAAGTGGGTTCTGCACAAAGGAACCAATAGCACCAGCAATAGTGTCTAAATAAGTATCTGCAGTTGAGTGTTCAGGAGCGATCGCGCATTGTGTAAAGTGAGGCAGAGGGCGTATGATGAAAAGAATCTCCAAAAATAAACTTCAAAAAAATAAACACCGAGACCAAAAGCAGCCCAATCCTGTAATCTTGGCTTTGGTGCTGACAGGAATTCTGGTATGGGAAATGTATCCGGCGCTAAGACACACCGCTGCGGCTAACGCGGGCGCCCTCAAAGATTCCCTTGCCCAGTTGGAAAGGCAACAGCAGCAAACCGCGCAGCAATTTTCCTCAGCCGCGGTGCCCCAAACAATCAGCTATTCGGTATTGGCACTTAATACACTCACTTCCGAACCGGGGAATTTAGCCGAGGGTACGCGCAAAAATCCCCCGAAGCAATTGCCCGCAACCGTAGCAGAAGCAGTTCGCCGAGAGTTGTCGGGCTCCACTGGCATTGCTGCTGACAAGTTGAAAGTAACGGAATCAAGCGGACAAAGTTGGCCGAATACTTGTTTAGGACTCTCGAAAGCGGATGAAATTTGCGGTCAAATGATTGTCGAAGGTTGGCGGGTTGTGGTTTCTGATGGTAGGCAAACTTGGGTTTACCGCACTAATGCTAGGGGAAATATCTTGCGTTTGGAAAAAAAGTTAGTTAAGTAAATGTACCCCTGGGAAATGAAATATAAGTTTCCTTTTGGAACAGGCATCTTGCCTGTTCCAAAAAGAGTGAATTTTCTTGTGGGAAGTTTCTTGTGGGCTTATTGGAACAGGCAAGATGCCTGTTCCACAAAGAGTGAGTTTTTTCTGGGTGGTTTCTTGTGAGGAGTAGGGGTTGGGCTTCTAGCCTGCCCTTGGCTTAATTTGGGAGTTGGTTTCTTTCGATGATGCCGCCGCCCAACAGCACGTCTCCGTCATACCAAACGGCCGCTTGTCCGGGGGTAATGCTCAACTGCGGTTCGTCAAAAATCAACTTAACTCTTGTACCGCCGGCTTTTTCCTCTGCTTGAGATGGTTCCACAGGAATAATTGTAGCGGGGACGGGTTGCGATCGATATCGAATCTGTACCTGAGCCCGAATCGGAGCCATGGGCGCAGCCACAGAAACCCAATTCACTTTCTGGACTGTACATTCAGATTCTACTGCCAACTGTCGATCGCCCACAATTACCCGATTGCCAGCAGCATCAAGTTCAATCACGTATAGCGGTTCCGGTGCAGCAATCCCTAGTCCCTTCCGCTGGCCGATTGTGTAGTGATGCACGCCGTCATGCTGCCCGAGCACCCGCCCTGACTTGTCGACAATGTCACCCTTTTGCGGCGCAATGTACTTATCCAGAAAAGCCCGCATCGAACCGTTACTTTCCACCAAGCACAAATCCTGACTTTCCGGCTTATCAGCAGTTGTCAAGCCAAATTCCGCCGCAATTCTGCGAGTTTCTGTCTTGGTAATTTCCCCCAAAGGAAATTCCGTACCCGCCAACAAATCCTGTGTTAAATCATACAAGAAATAAGACTGATCTTTTGCAGGGTCGATCGCCCGCAGCAACTGATAGTGACCCGTATCAGCATTGTAAGTAATCCGAGCGTAGTGGCCTGTAGCGATTTTTTCAATTCCGAGTTCTTCGCGAGCATACTTAAGCATTGGCCCGAACTTCACAGTTTTATTGCACTGCGAACAAGGCAGAGGTGTAACTCCTGCACTGTAACCCTCCACCAAATAATCGACAATACTTGCCTGAAAAACATCGCGGCTGTCAACAATGTGGTGGGGAACGCCCAAATCTTCGCAAATTTTAGCTGCATCGACCATTCCCTCAGAGCAGCACTGACCTTTGCCCTTCATCAACCACAGCGTTAAACCCACCACTTCATATCCCTGATGGTGTAAAATTGCGGCTGCTGCGGAACTATCGACCCCGCCGGAGAGGCCTACAACAATCTTGTTCATGATTCTGAGAGAAATTGCTATTTTACTGTGAGTTAGTTCGATCGAGCTAATTTATTATACCACAAGTATACTACAACCTGCCACTGCTGCTGTTAGCTGAAATTTTAGCACTAATATGACTATTCAAAAATTTGTTGTCACCGCCGACCAAATGCGGCAAATAGAAACCAGAATCTTTGCTGCTGGAATGCCAGTCGCAGCTTTAATGGAAAAAGTCGCGGGACTGATTGCTCTACGCATTCAGGAGCTTTTGAAAGTGGAAGGAAGTTCGGCAACTAGCAATGTACGGGATTTAACGGATAAAAGGAAAAGGGAAGAAGGGAAAAATCTTGTTAATTCTCAATTGCCAGTTATCGGCGTATTGGTTGGGCCCGGGCACAACGGCGGCGATGCTTTGGTTGTGGCGCGTGAATTGCATTTTCAAGGTTTCCAAGTAGTTATTTACTGCCCGTTTTCTAAACTAAAAGAACTAACAAAAAATCACGCTGATTATGCCCGCTCTTTAAATATTTCATTTCTTGATAAAATTGAAAATCTGAAAAACTGTACTTTGCTCGTTGATGGTTTATTTGGCTTTGGATTAGAACGAGAAATTACTAACCACACAGCAGCCGCGATTGACGAAATAAATAATTTAAATATACCCATTTTAAGTATAGACATTCCATCGGGAATTCATACAGATACCGGAGAAGTTTTGGGAACGGCAATTCGGGCCAAACATACATTATGTTTGGGTTTGTGGAAAATGGCATTTCTGCAAGATAGAGCGTTAGAATATATCGGGAGTTCCGAATTAATTGATTTTGATATTCCCGCAGCAGATATTGCAGCAATATTGGGTGAAACGCCAGGAATACAACGCATTACACAAGCCTCGGCTAGTCAGCATTTGCCGTTACCCCGATCGCCAATTTCGCACAAATACACCAACGGTCACTTACTAATTATTGCAGGTTCCCGCCGCTACAGCGGAGCCGCAATTTTGGCAGCATTAGGAGCAAGAGCAAGCGGCATCGGAATGCTGTCAATTGCTGTTCCTGAGTCGATTAAACCGATGTTGAGCAGCCAGTTGCCAGAGGCATTAGTTATAGGATGTCCCGAAACCCAAAGCGGTGCAATTAGCGAGTTGCCAGTAGCAATTGATTTGGGAACTTATGATGCGATCGCCGCAGGGCCAGGTCTGACATTGGAAGCGGCAATAGCTGTAGAATCTGTACTGGAGAGCGATCGACCTCTCGTGTTAGATGCTGACGGTTTAAATATCCTCGCTCAACTCGGCACAGTCCCGATTTTGTCCGAACGCTCAGCACTGACAATTATCACGCCTCACCCTGGCGAATTCAAGCGTTTATTTCCCGACTTAGCCGATCGAACGGGCGAGGATCGAATTGCCGCAACTCAAGCCGCAGCTCAGCTTTGCGGTGCAACGATATTGCTCAAGGGAGCGAGAGTTTGCATAAGTTGGAAGGATGAGGAAGATTCCCTACCGGATAGCTACGCTTCACGTAGCATCACCTACCTCAATCCCGAAAGCACCCCAGCCCTCGCCAGAGGCGGCAGTGGCGACGTTCTCACAGGCTTGTTAGGGGGACTATTAGCAACTGTGATCGCCCGCAAATCCCCCCCCCAATCAGTTGCAGCAACAGCAGCTTGGTGGCACGCTCAAGCCGGAATCCTGGCGGCCAAAGAACGGACGGAATTAGGAGTAGATGCCTTTACTTTGACACAGTATTTAATTCCAGCTTTGCGAGAGTTTGCGGAGTAAACAATCAATAGTAATGGGTAGGGTGCGTACCCCGCATCTTTGTATTGGGTAGGTGTCCACCGCGCACCTTACCCCTTGGTTTGTAGTGACGACAGAAGTCCTCATAAAAATATTACAACTTGCATTCCTGACGACAAACCCACGGGTAACTCAAACGAGTGACACTCACATGAGTGACACTCCAAAAAGTGACTGTGCATCCACAAATCCCACCAGTTATACCTGAAATATCAAAGACAAAAACTTAAATGTTGAGAGGAACCACATTATGTATACCGAAGAAAGAAGCTTGAACAATGAAACTATGGCTCTTGTCGCCGATACTACTGCTCAATCAAGTCTGGCATTTGCTGAAACCACTGGAGTAAACAAACCCACTTTACAAATGGGTTCAACAGGTCAAGCTGTCAAGGAACTACAACAGCTTCTATATCATTGGGCATATTATTTCGGGCCGATTGACGGTATTTTCGGCGTCCAAGTTCAAAACGCCGTCAAAGGTTATCAACACCGCGTCTTTTTAATTGAAGATGGGATTGTCGGTTCCCTGACTTGGCAAGCACTATACTCTGGTGCACCTGTGAATATGCCGACCCTCATGAAGGGCAGTTCTGGCAATGCTGTTAAAATTGTTCAGAATGTCTTGAAAATCAATGGATACTATTTCGGCTTCATTGACGGATTATTCGGGCCGATGACAGATGTAGCAGTGCGACAATTGCAAATTAGCGTGGCTTTACCCCAAGATGGTATTGTCGGCTACAGAACTTGGCACGCCCTCAGCAAGTTACCGCACTAATGACTGGTTGGATTCACTTTATGTGATGACAAAAAATCGGTAGCTCAATTAGGGATTTAGGCTTTGCCTAAGTCCCTAATTATCGTTAAGGGTAAGGCAGCGCGCGGGAAGGGCGATCGCAAATTTTGTTACCGTTCCCGGCGATGAAAAATATGCTCAACTTCCCCGTGTTTTTTTGTTACTATATCGTAGGAAATTGGGACTCACAAGCCGGTTTATTTCCCTTCAGCTTTATTTATAAATAGTTTCACTCATAAAAATATGAGTGCGATACTTACCTAAAAAGACTTAGGTATAGGAGGCTTA
The DNA here is from genome assembly GCF_036701335.1 of Microcoleus sp. Pol12B5. Lineage (NCBI taxonomy): Bacteria > Bacillati > Cyanobacteriota > Cyanophyceae > Oscillatoriales > Microcoleaceae > Microcoleus > Microcoleus sp. Pol12B5. The sequence continues at coordinate 5,120 of NZ_JAUBQQ010000110.1, forward strand.
TTCCCGGTTTCTACGAAAAATTCCACGTTTAGTAACGAGAAATCTAGGAATCAACCGGGTTTTTAAGCCAAGCGCGCGCAAGTCACTAACTAGCCTTTGATGAACTTTTCTAATTTGTGAGCCATCTTCTCGACAATTCCCTCTGAAGTATCTGCAGCCGATGATTCAGCTTCAATACGCTTGACCACATCCTCTGAAAGATTCAGCAACTTCACTAATTTGTGATAAGCTGCGGCTTCTTCAGCGTTAATTTTGGGTTCATCGGGAGTGCGAGAACTAGAAGAAATCACTTCATAGCCGAGTTGCAGGACTAATTCCCTTTCATCTTGAGTTTCTAGTTGACCGATCAACTCATCAAGGGGAATATTTTGCATGATGTAATCCCGCAGTTCTTGTTGCATTTGTTGTCCGTCGGTATCTGGGGCAAACAAACGACAAAAGCGATCGAGCATTAAATTAACTTCTTCGGTAGCGAGTTCGCCGTCTGCCCATGCCATAAAAGCAACAATTCTCAGCAGATTCATCTGGCGGGGGGTAATTGATGGAGGAGGTGGGGTTTGCATAATCAAAATTGGTAATTGGGAATTGGGAGTTCAGCTTGATTCCTTCTAGTTTTTTCTTTCCGGTTCCCCTTCATTTATGTCACAATTTTGATAGAGGAACTCCCAGCCATCCAGTAAAGTTTTGTTTCTGAATAGTAGTGGGCTTTTCCACAGGCACGATAGAGTAACGGTCAGGCAGGGGCGGCGCGAGAGTCACACGACGAGTCCGCAGTTCGTCTTGGTGAAAAACTGTCACATCTATTGTGTCCCCCGGCTGATAATCTTTAAGCCTCTCGCCTGCTTGTTCTGAATTTACCCGAAAACCTTCGATCGCCAGCAACTCGTCCCCAGCGTCAATTCCCGCCAATTGTGCCGGAGAGCCTATTTCGACAAATTTAACCATTTCCCGCCCGTTTTCGGCTCCCAACGTCCAACCGATGCGAGGCGTTTTGTCAGTTTCATCTACCCAAATTTGCAGCCCGAAAGGTTCGAGATATTTGTTGTAAGGTAACTCTTCTGTACCGTCTATATAGCGCGCGAAAAAGTCGCTCAAATCGATGCCGGCGACGGACTCGATCGCACTTTGCAACTCTTCGGGAGTAAAGCCTATTTCTGCGGGCAGCGAAGCAGAATTTAACTTTCCGTTTGATGTCAAATGCGCCGACTTGCCGTCTGTTTCCGACTTCAGGTCAAAATCGCCATTTTCAGCCGAATTAGCCTTGCCAAACTGCTGCCACATTAAACGCATCACATCGTCCAGAGATCGCTCATTGCCGTGTCTGGCTCGAATCAACAAATCGAGCAAAAATGAAACTACTTCCCCTTTCAAATAATAGGAAATCTGTGAATTGTCGCTGTTAGAATCCCGGCGATAAAGTTTAATCCAAGCATCCCAGCTCGACTCACTCAGAGGCTGCACGTTCCGCCCCGGAGTCGTCTGTAAGCGAGTAATTTCCTTAGCCATACCTTGGAAAAAACCTTTGATGCTGTAGAGACCCGCTCGAAAAGGAATCACCAAATCGTAATAACTGGTAGTGCCTTCAGAGAACCATAAAGAAGGAGTATAATTCTCTTTTTCGTAATCAAATACCTCGAGAGCTTTCGGTCGAATGCGCTTGACATTCCACAGGTGAAAAAACTCGTGAGCCACCAACTGAATAAAGCGTTCATACTTTTCCTTAGCCCGAAAACCAAAACGCGGATAGTTGAGAGTGCAACTCTCCTTGTGTTCCAAACCGCCAAAACCAGAACTGGACAAATGCAGGAAAAACACATAGCGTTCGTAAGGTAAACCGCCGAACATTTTTGCCTCGATTTCGATCACTTTTTGGATGTCTCGAATCGCCCGTTCCGGTTCTAAATTGCCTTTTCCCCAAACAACTAGCTGGTGGGGTTTTCCCATCACTTCAAACTCGTACACTTCGTGATAGCCAATCTCAAAAGGACTGTCTACTAGAGTGTCAAAATCCACAGCAGCGAAAGTAAGATTTTGGCCAGAAACAGGTGGCAAAGTAGTAACGGTGCGCCATTGGGGCTGCGGTGGCACAACCTTCACCGTGTAGCAGTTGCGCTCAAAACCGGGCAAGAAAAAGCACAAAGCCGCCGGATTGAAATAACCGTGAGTCGAGTCTAAATGATTGGTTCGCACTGTCAGTTCGTTGGCAAAAATGCGGTAGAAAACCGTGACATCTGACACCGAATTTGTCTCGATTTGCCAGTGATTTTTACTGAGCTTGCGCCAAGGTAAAGCTTGATCGCCGGATAGCGAGCTAAAATCTTGCAGGTGGCGGGCGTACTCTCGAACCAAGTAAGAACCGGGAGTCCAGACAGGCATTTTTAAATCCAGAACCGGCTCCGACCAACCTTGCACGCGCAAAGTTACTTCAAAGAGATGGGATTCAGGATTGGGCATCGCCACCGAATATTGAATTGTCGGTGCTGTTAATTGCACCTGACGGTGGCCGGCAGCGGACGAGGTATCCTCATAAGTAACATCAGTCATTGACTTGCCAAATTAATCAAGTGCTTGAGGTTGATCAAATGGATAGTTTCGCGGTCTGGATCGATTTTGATCCAACCTTTACTATCGAGTTTTTCCATAATTTTGCTGGTTTCATCTAGGGTGATATCTGTCACATCAGCTAAGTCTTCATAAGGAATATTGAAGATATCTTTGCCCTCAGCAGTTTTCTGACCGTAGTTTTCTGCCAGCTCGACTAAAGTATTTGCTAGTTTAACCGCTGGCTGGCGGTTTCGGAGTTGATAGCGGAGATTGGTTTGGCGGAGTCGCCGTACCATCAGTTGCAGCATCCGGTGGTGCAATTGCGGATCTTTAAACAGGGTTTGGATAAATCGCTGAGCTGTGACGCTGAGCAGCCGCACGGGCGATAGAGCAAGCACGTCATTCGATCGGGGAGATTCGTCCAGAATGGCCATTTCGCCGAAGAAGGCACCCCGTCCTAAAATAGCCATTGATACAGCTCGATCGTTTGACAAGCGGCGGACTTTTACCCAGCCAGACACGACAAAGTAAATCGCGTTGCCCCAAGAATCCTCCATCACCACAGCTCGGCCGGGGGGATACTCATGCTTGACCGCATTTGATAGCAGCCCTCCCAAGGTTTCTGGGTTAGCACCCTTAAATAGAGGGAATAGCTCACTGAAAGCTTCTGTCTTCATGCAAACTCGCGGAGGTGGGAAATATGATTAGGCGACACCCAACAGCTAGGGAACGATCGATGTTTGGGAACACAAACAATCTGTTGCTCCTTTAATTGATGATAAGGGTGCAGAGGCCCGGTTCACGTAAAATCGGCAGATTCTTTAATCTTAAACGGGTTTACAAGCCGACCACTGCCTGTTGAACTTTACCCAACAGAGGTTCTATGTATTCCGGCCAGCCGATCGCGATTGACTGTATGTGGGCCAGAGTCTCCGGCTCGATCGCATCTTTAGTCCACCTCAGCGGTTGACCTTGCAAGTCGCAACAAACCAATCCGGCTGCTTTTGCTAAAGCCAGAGGGCCGACGGTATCCCACACTTTAACTCTGCCGTTGAGATAGAGGTACAAACCGGCTCTACCGAAGATAACTTCCATCACTTTTAAGCCAAAGCTGCCCAGCGAGTAAAATTCGGCTCCGGGGATGCTTTGGGCGATCGCCCTGGCGTAGTTTTTCTGGTCTTTGTCCCCGAGAATAATTTTACAATTTTCCGCTGTCGGAGCCGGGGGTTTGCATAGCGAGATCGGCTGCGGCGCTTGGGTTCCCACAGTTTGGAACAATCCCCAATCTTTGCCGCCAAAATACATTTGGTCAAAAGCCGGGGCGTAGAGCCAGCCGGCCACAGGTTCGTCCTCAAGCAGCAGCCCCACCATCGAAGCGTAGTGTAGTTTTCCCCGAATAAATTCTTCTGTCCCGTCCAGGGGATCGATGCACCAGAGGCGCTGGTAATTAGCCCCGTAAGCTGCTCTGGAGGAGCTGTTTTCCTCAGTGATCCAGCCGTCTTCAGGAAACAAAGCGCTAAATGCTGCCGATAGTTGTCGGTCTAGGTATTGATCAATACTCGTCACGTAGTCGTTGGGCCCTTTCTCTGAAACTTCAAAAGGTTCGGCTGCTAGCTTGTAAGCTTCTTGACCGCTCTCGCGCAGGGTGTAGCGAATTTTTTTGTCTTGCTCTGGAGAAATATACATGAGGTTAAACATAAATTTTTTAGCTAACTTCAGCATAAAAGCTTAAGTCCTTGGAATCGATGGAATCGATCGGCCTGTGTCACTGTTTTTGATTCGTACAGGATTTGCGTGCGGGTGTCGATCAACCCGGTTTCCTAAACATCAGCACCGTTTGCGGTAAAAATTAGCGGTTTTTCTCAAGATGCTAAGGCTTTATCGCAAGCTTTCCCCGATACTATGCCAGAAAATATGTCCCGCAAGTTCTACGAATGGCCGGATTTAGTGCAGCTTTACCGCGATGCAGACGTAATTGCAGTTTGTTTGGTAGACAATAAATATGCTGCTGGAGTGCAGGTTTTGCTGGAAGCCATGGCCTGCAAGCGGCCGGTCGTCATTACTCGGACTCAAGGTATCGTCGATTATTTAGCGGCCCCGCATATTGCCAAAGTCGTAGATGTGGGAGAGGCAGAAGGTTTGCGCGAGGCGATCGTCCGTCCATTTGCTAAAAAATCCTCAAGAAGCTGAATCTCAAGTGCAGCGGGGCTACGAAATGGTTGTGAACCAGCATAGCAGCGAACTTTATATCGATGTTTTGGTCGAGAAATTGCGATCGCTTTAATAAAAATGTATGGTGCGCCGAGGCGCACCATACATCACGCCCGGAGGATGCACAATGCACACCTTACTGATATATAGCCTTTCTCAGAAAGATGAGGTACAATAACAGCAGTGTGTAAACCAGTTAAAAATATTTGATGATGTAACTTG
>NZ_JAUBQQ010000111.1:0-10081 GCF_036701335.1 Microcoleus sp. Pol12B5
AACACTACAAACCGGAATCAAGAAGCGACTGTCGCAAGAAGCTAAACTATTTGGAACAGTCGGCAAAAGTAAGGCAGCTAAGCAACTTGAGAAAGCAGGCAATCAAATTAACGTTGAAGAGTCGTCTCAAATCTCCACTATTGCAGCCAAAGCTTTGCAAGCGTTCGGCGAAGAAGTTAAGCTTTCAGGGGCGATCAGCAATTTATTAAATGACGCAGCCCAAAAGCTAGCGTCTGGAAACCTACCAAAAAAAGAGGAAGACAAACTTTATGACGAAATCCTTGCCAGACTACGAAAAACTTACCTTTTCTGAGAAAGATAGAGTTTTAAATGATTTCAAAGCATATCTCACTGAGTTAGATGCGCTCAAAGTTAAAAAGCAAAATAACAACTTACAAGTTTAATTACACACTAAAACACCCTGCTAGTCGTCGCATTTGGCAGGGTGTTTTAGTTCTCGACTATTCCGTTACTTTAACGCCCTGATCGGCACACCAAGCATTTTACTCAGCGCTGGCAGTGCGTCGGCATCCTTGCCCGCCAGATAGTTCGGTAACTTAGTCGGCCTGTAAGCTTCCCGAAACCATTTCCTGAACTTGGGTAGCAGTTCCTCCGGGTAAGCATTAGCATCTACGGATTTAGCCCAGCCGGGGTACTGATGCGGGTAGCTGATTGCTACGTCGTTGGGATTGATTCGCTCAGCCCGCAGGTAGTTTGCCCAGCACTTGCCGATCGATATATCTGGAATTGCATTGTCAGGTAGCACGTAGCCAGCGGACTCTAGATCGCCGACTAGGGTTATCGTTTCTTGGAATATTGAGAAGTAGCCAGCGGGGACTTTGTTCTGAGCCAGGAACAGCATTAGACGCTGATACCAGTAGGGCGCTTGGCTTGAAATTGGGTTCCAGTTAAGTTGCTGCTGTATCCAAGTGCGGATACCAACGGCGCTCATGGCATCATAAAATTGCTCAGCTTGTTCTGTGGTGCGCTTTGCCTTGTATGCGTAGTATTTGAGGACGATCGCAAGCGCAATGTCAGGAATGCCAGTCTCGGAGAACCCCGCAGGTTCAAACCCAGAATCTGTAAGCGATTGAGCCAATTTAGACGGATTTATCCCCGCAGCCGTTTTCAATGAATCACCAAGGGTTTTGTCGTTTATATCAGCAATTCGCGCCGCCCCTCGGATCGACACAAATGCTTTGCCGTCAGCGCCAATTCGGAACTCGTTGCGAATTTCGTCTGGAATGCGTACAATATTGTTTGTCATGTTACTTGTGAAGAAAGTAATGTGCTTTACAAACCGATCGAGGTAATGGGCGATCGGTTTGTTGTATCTACCTATTTTATCTTAATTGTGTACAATTATTCAAGGTTTAAACACTTAAATATAGTCAATATTTGCTAACAATTTGTGACGACAAACGCCTCATCCAGTAAGTTTGTTATAAACGAGTCAGAGGAACTTAAAACATGAAGCGACTACGGGAATTCCCGTAGTCGCTTCATGTTGAGTGCTGTCATATCTTTGAGCTTAATTGTGTTTTTGAGTAACTAAATCCTGTATTAACGTCTTCACCTTGTCGATCGCATCCAAGTCCGCCTGCGAAAACTCTACAGTCGAAAAATCATTAACCAGCTTCTCCTTGTGATCTGCCGCTAGTGCTTTAATTAGTCTCTGCACGGTCTTACCGGGCGATTCGGTCGGTATCGCTTGACGCTTGATCCACTCATAGAGAGATGTGTTTACCCGAAACGCAATAAGATGCGAATCAGTTTCTGATTGAGTCATAGTAGTGAGCTCTCTTTGCCGTTCTCGCCTATGTTAACACAATTTGCTAACATTGACGTAAAGTTGTTGCGCGAATTCCGGCAATAGCCCCCAAAACCTTACGCAGTAAAGCCTTGTAGACCAATCTACAAATTGTTTACAAAATCTGTTGACAAACCAGAGATAACCGTGTAACGTAGTAAACATAAGGCAAGCGGAACCGACACAAGCCGCAGCTCCTAATCACTTCACGGAAAAGTCAAAACAATGAAAAAGTTCTTTCCCACCTTGATAGCAGTCAAACGCATCATCTCTTCAGTTTCCGCCACAGCTTTTGACCGCACCGATTTAGAAACAGCCGCCCGCACCAGTCTTGAACTGGGTGGCTTCATCCAACCTTTGATCGTCCGCCGGACTGGTACAGAGTTAGAGTTAACTTACGAAGTCATCTCAGGACATTTTCAATACCACGCCGCCTGCATCGCCCGCGACATCGACTATCTGGCTGGTGAAACCGTCGCAGCTTACATCTTGGAACCAGAAACAGAAGCGGCTATCATCCAGCAGCTCGCAATCATTCCCGGCAACACTCCGGTAGAGTCCATTCCTGAGCCGATCGCCCCAGAGGTTGTGACACTCAATCCAGTCATTGAAACACCTACTTCGCCCACACCAATCACTCAGGAAATTGAGACTAAGCTCGCTGGTAAAAAAGCCACTTCCGCCCCGTATCTTTCTCTTAGCTTCCACAAAATGACCATTAAGCAGTTGAAAGAATGCGCCAAAAAGAACGGCGTCAAATTGCAGGGCGATAAGCGCAAAAAGGAAACCTACATTAATGCCCTCATTGCCGCCTAAATTCACACACCCATCTGATTTCCACCAATTCACTTCACTACAACACAGGAAAAAATCATGCAATTACTAGCCGCCAAATTCAACCAAATCGCTTCAGCCATTGACGCCACTAACACCCAAATCGCAGCCCTACAAGCCAAACTTTCGGAACTGCAAGAACATCAGCAGCAGTTGCTATCAGTCGAACAGGCTTGCCAGTCCGCACTCGCTCAAGTCGGAACCGCATTGTCAATGCTCAATCATGTAGATCCCGCCGAAATTGACACATTCAAGGCGGCAGTCGAGGTCCAGTTTGGGACAGACGCGATCGCCTTTCTAGAATCCGCCGCACCAGCGGAAACAGTCGAATCGGAATCGACAGCACCGACAGCGCCGGAAACCACCACGCCAGACATTGAACCAGCAATTGATGTCGAAGTCACGACCACCCCAGGCGTACCCGTCACTGACAAGCCGATTGAGCCAACGCCCACACCGTCGGCAAAAATTGAATCATTGCTCGGCAAGATGTCCCTTGTTGACATCCGCAAGCTTGCTAAAAACAAAAAGGTAGACGCACGGGGAAACCTGCTCACCATCGCAACAAGGCTAAAAGCAATCGTCACAGAGTCCGACATTTGGGACGCTACCACATAGCCCGATAGCGACCAGAACTGAATAAAAAAGACGATAGAAACAGGGTGCAGCGTTTCTATCGTCTTCCGTGTTTTGACAATGAGTAATTACATTATAGGCTTTACATGAAACCAATTGTCAACGCAAAAAATAAGAGTTAAAATAGGGTATATTTGCCAGCGCGACAGGATAAACTCTGATGCAATCTACTCAAGCTAAAGTAAAAACTGATTGGTGCTATAGCTGCGTTGATCGGGTCGGCGTCCGAAGATTTAGACAGTTAACCAAAAACGGAGTCTGTCGGGATTGCGACAAACAAGATCGACAAGTAGATCCTCAACACGTTTATCAGGTAAAAGATGAGATAAAACCGAGGCTCCAACAACCTGCCAGATTAAAAAGAAAAGCCGAAGTTCAGCAAAGGCAAGAGTTACTGAGGATCGAACGATTAAAAAGACAATCCGAAATTCAGGAAAAAAAGGAATTTTTAAAAGCTGAATTAATAAAAGAAGAAGACCAATTGATCTCGATGTTTAACCAGCTTCAGGCGGAATCGATCGGAAGAGAATGGCGACAACTTGCAGCGCAACGACTGGGCTGGAATTTCCTCAAGTTACGGCGTGTTATCTGGCGCGTAAAAAAGTACAATAATTTAGAACCAACTCCCCTAAAAGAACAGGTACTAAAACTTATAACAGGCGAATACCAAACTCTAAAGCAAATTTCTAGAAATCTTCAAAAGTTCACTACACAGTGGATCTATGAAATTTTAGAAAGGTTGGCGAGCGAAGGGTGTATCGAGAAAAAGTCCACTCAGAAAACAGTTGGCAAAAAGAAAACCTACGAAATGCTGTACCGACTGCCGCAAACCGATCAAGCGATCACATCCAAATCCTTGGTCACAAACCGAACGGAATAAGGCTGCGTGTAGTAGCGAACGATCGGCGCTGGCGCTTCTATTGCCTGCCCCGTGCCGCCCGGTACGGGGCAAAGCAATTGACCGTTTGATACAACTCCCGACGCCGACTGCAAATAAAGAACGCCACGCTTGCGAGTGACTCCTGTGCTGTAGTCTTTGATTGGATCAAACCCCACAGCGTCATCAACCCAAATTGTCTGCACTTGCCCAACGATCGCCCGTTGCCGTAGCGCAATCTCCCACAAGAGAAACCGAATCTCAGCCCGTTGGTCTTGAATTTCCAAATCAAATCCTTGGGTGCGGACAACCGATGTCTCGTACCAGACGGAGCTGAAAGCGTCTGTAATTTTGCCCCACTCTTCGTTAATTGGCTTATATTGCTGCGACTGCACCCGCAGAGTAAGATTGCCCGCAGCATCAAATATTGACGACAAAAGTTGACCTTGTGGGTTGCGATGTTCAAGTTGTGGCTGGTACTTGGTGCGGAGGTCGATCGGGGTTTCAAACGTGATTGATCGTGGGTACATTTGAACCTACCTGTATTTACCTTCTATCAGAATTTTTGCAGTGTTGGCGTTGATCGTCCCCACTCCTACCTGAAAAGCAAAAGCCAAATTTTCAAAAGCTTTCTGAGTAATCGGCCCCCAGCTTCCGTCCGATTTCCCTGCCTTAAACTGTGGAAATCGTAGCAGGCAAATTTGGATCTGTTTAACCAATCCCACATCTTTTTTGACATCTGCCAGCGATAAAGTCAGCTTGCGCTCGTAAATATCTTGCAGTCGCAATCCTCCTAGTTCACCCGGCTTCCATACCCGTTTGTCGTCAGATTTGCCGTCAAAAAAGTGAATCCAGAGCTGTCCTTCAGCGTCCGGCCCGCACAATTCAGACATCATTCCGTAGGAATACTCTAAATATTCACCTGAAACACTTGTATCATAACCTCCCCGATACCATTCGCCCCACGGATCATGCACGATCCAACAATCTTTTTCATCATCATACCCATTGATTACTATGATGTGACCAGACCCAGTAAACCACCCGTGAACTATGCAGATTTTTCCTTTATCTAACCACTCCTTAACTTGTTCCCAAGTAGCGTAAGCGTTGAAGCGCGGGCGGTAACCGTGTCTTTGTGCCAGTATTTCTAAGTCTCCGGGAGAATGACGGGACAAACCGTTATCCAAACAGTAGCGAGTCAAATAATCTTCAAGTTGTTCTCCAGTTTTTCGCAGCAGAGGTTCCCCTTCTTTTCCCATCCCCATAGCGATCGAGGTAGTATTACACGTCCCTGGTGGATGTTCTTTATTGTCTCTTTGAGATAAGTAAGGGGTTTTTACGACTACTTTTGTCATTGATTTCACCACCATTAAACGTTGTTATTAGTTTCATTATAGCTTTTTAGCTGTTTTCAATTGGTGGTATTATCTCTGGATTTTCTACTGGTTCAGAAATTTCTGGCGGCGCTGTAATTTGCTCGTATCTTTTTTGCCCGATTCGAGATTGGATTACTATCATCGCCGCCTCCAGTTCCGGGTCATCTTTGCAATCAAAAACTAAAACTTCAGGATTCCATGCTTCGGAAATCTTTTCGTCACTTAAATAGATGGAAGTCATAAAATACGCTTCCATGCGTATCTTGCGGACATCTTCTTCGGCCTCTAAAAGATTGAGAATCTGAAATCTTTCGGCAACGTCTCTACGGATTGTTCCGTTTGGGTTTGATATGTTGATTGGCATTTTAGACTCCCGTTAAAAATTGGTTTTAATAGTATGTTATCACTTCTTTTACATTCTCTTAGGCAGTTAAAAGATTGATCTGTAAACGTTTTTTGAGATGAATAGTTGATATATTTATCGGAATCAGTAATAATTATTGGCATATTTATGAGCTATAAGTAATCATGGCAACAAATGGACGACTAACTACATTAGATGAATTAGTAGGAGGAACATAGACGACAACTTGAGTAGAAGTAGTATAAACATAATATTCATTCTGAGCAGATGCAAGTGTCATTCCAGGAGACATTAATCTATTCGCAACATCCGTAACTATACAAGTGACACCTCTAATAGTACCAGTTATTCCGTGTGTGGCAGCAGCATCAGTTCCAGCGGTTCCAGTAGTTCCAGATACTTGTTTTACCTTGATAGCTATATTGTCTCCTAATGATGTAAAACCACCAATATACTGATTGCCTGCAACAGCTTGCCCTCCATCAACTATATGCGCTCCAGTCGTAGTAGAAGTGGATTGAGTAGTATTAGTGGTTCTTACAAGTCCACCTCCAAAAGAGTGACTAGCAACTCCTTCTGTTATATAGCTTATATTAGTATTGTTAAATCCAATATAACCAATGCGGGTAGCACCATCTCCTTTGAAAAATTCAATAAATCCCGCAGATGTACTAGAACCAGGTTGGAGTTGAATATATCCTGTACCATTACTAACTTTTAAACCATTGGAAAAAGTTTTAGCACCCCCAATTGTCTGAGTAGTTGATGTAAGGCCTCCATTAGCAGCAGGTAAACTGCCTGTAACGTCAGTAGTTAAATCTATCTGAGCTAGCAATATATTGGTTCCATTACTTCTTAGGACTCTATTAGCAGTTTGTGTTCCTACTAAAGCATTGATGGCAGCTTGTTGTGTTGTCGCTCCTGTACCGCCATTACCTAATCCTAGTGTTCCTGTAACTCCACTGCTTAAAGGTAGTCCAGTAGCGTTAGTTAAAATTCCAGCAGAAGGAGTTCCCAAATTAGGAGTAGTAAAAGTTGGTGATAGTAATGGAGCCTTGAGGGCTAAAGAATTAGTAATAGTAGTAGCAAAATTTGGGTCATTTCCTAACGCCGTCGCCAACTCTCCTAATGTGTCTAAAACCGCAGGTGAAGAATTCACCAAACTAGCAATTGCCGTACTTACAGAAGCAGGGGTGGCAAAAGTGGAATTTGGTATCACTCCCGGCATTCCAGCCGTCGCACCAGTACCGAGCAAACTATTAGCTGGCAACGTACCGGGAAAACCTGCTACAACGCCCCAACTCGTACCGCCCAAGCTAAATAAAATCAAGCTTTGATGCTGCACCGCCAGAGACAAGGTTGTTGCACTGTTAATAGTGTCGCTACCGGCCCTAGAAATAGTGACAAGATTTGCAGAACTATCAGATTTACGAATTTGAACTGCCCAACCGCTACCGACAGTTGCAGCAGAGGGTAAGGTTACTGTAATTGCAGTGGATGTAGTGTTTACATCAATGAGTTGGCGCTGGTTGCTAATTGTTAGCGTTGTATTTGCAGAAACCGCCAAATATCCAAAAACCGTGATTGAGTCTGTGCCTCCAACAGCGTGAGTGCTTGCGTGTGCGGTAGGAGTACGGGCGTTGGAGTAAGCGGTGTCAGCAGCATCCCGAACCGTTCCCGATGTTGTCCCAATTCCTCGAAAGGCTGCAGCACCAAGTCCGAGTGAATCTGTACCCCCAAGATGAGAACTTGCGTGAGCTGTTGGGTTCCGCGCATCGGAGTAAGCTGTATTGGCAGCATCTCGGATTTGTCCGGTTGATGTCCCGATCTCTCGTAATGCTGCCGCGCCCAATCCTAGTGTATCTCTGGCCTCACTTTGAGTGGCGTCATCAAGAAGTGTCCTGATAAAAGCACCCAATTGTACAATTGCGGCGCTACCACCAGCAGTCCTTTCAATTAATCCGGCAGTTGACAGCAATTCAATCGACTGGATGATTTCTGAGACATTGGATTCAAACAGAGATTTGCGATAAGCGGGTATGCAGCCGTCGGCGGTAGTCTGTCGAATTCGAGTGCATTGTGTGCCAGATAAGAATGAATATGCGATCGCCACTTGGTATGTACCCATTGGCAAACTTCCACCAATAGCACTGCCCACAGCAGTTGGCGGGTCGAACAAGCAAAAATCAGAAAATGGCGGCGCATCTGTCGCCAAAACAACCGTGGTATTAGTCAAACTTGCAATAGTAAAGGTTTGGGTTGTCCCGATAACTACAGGCTGCGGGGAATTTAAGCGGTAAATTGTTGAACCTTGTTTGACATAAATCCGAACCTGTGGCGGATTGAAGTGCGCTTGAGTGTTTCCGCCAATTTCAGCAATACTTGATCGAACTTGTCCGAATGCGCCACTGACCGGGTAAGTAGCGGTAATCGAAATCCCCCCAGTGGAACCCAACACAATATTGTTGCTCCATGTCCCCGCAACTGACTCACCAGTGCCAAAGTCAAATAATGCCAACAATGCTTCACCCGATGACAACCGTTGGACTCCGGCAACACCCCGTACTACCGCCCGCCCATCTTGAGTAACTGCCAACTGTTGATTTAGAGTATTGGGCGAGATTTCTAAGATCGTTTGTTTGGGCTGAAGTGCTGACTCATGCCCGCGCACCACAAACAAACCAGGTAACACGTTCAATGTTCCGTCGCCGGGAACAACTCTACCGAAATCGGCGATCGGCGCGACAAAACCTCCGGCGCTTGTCTCAAAGATCGAAGCTAGCGGAACTCTAACGCCACCTTGGGGTAACAAGATTGGTACGATCGAAATAACGCTACCCTGTACCAGTGGCGGGTAAATTTCAGACGCTCGGAACCGAGGGAAGATTTTAAAGACCGCTTTCTGGCTTCCTGGTAGGGTTTTAGAGATTGCCAAAAACCCAGTTTCTGCATTTGTCTGAGTTAAATCAACCCCAATGCCCTCCATGTCCGCACCGTCTAGCAACCCTGATTCTTCGTCAAGAATTCCGGTTGCCGGATTGTAAAAACCCAAAAATCGGACAACAATCCGCCGATCGAACAAGGTAGTTGCAGGGAACCCATCAACTTGAATATTTAAACCAAACCGAGAGCCGACAGCAATATCATCCCCGGTGTCTGAGCCGAAAAACACTGTCAACCCCTTGGCGTTTGCTGCTACTGAATCTGTGTTGTCGGCAGCCGCATAGTTCGTGCCAAACAATAGATTTTGTGCAAGAAATTCTTCATCAACAGCAACCAATGGGCGACAAGCACCTGTATCCCCAGAGACATCTCCCCCGATCGGGAACAACCCGAAATTGGGATTGCCAAACCGAACCCAATATTCACCAGGCGATCGCTCAATCACTTTGTCGCCATCAACGGCATGGCGAAAATAGGGAGAATTCGGATCGGTAATTAGCCACGGATAGTAGATGTAGTAAGACGCACCGCTGGCAACTCCACCATTGACCAACCGCACCATACCCGGAACTAAACTTGCGCCCGTGGGCAATCCAGTAGGTAAGCTAACGGCAGCGGGTGGAATAACCAATTGCTCATCGCGACTGAAGATGATTGGCGCTGCTGTGGCGAAAGCGTCGGAATCCGCTTGAAAAAGTCGCCAGAATCCGACAACCCAAGCATCGTCTAACGTTGTAGTGAGGGATGCAACAATAAAGCAATATTTGTAACCGGTAGCAACGTCCCGGTTAGCTTCGGGAAAGCTGACCAAAATACGACCCCCAACGGGAGCGGTAGCAGTAACGGCGGGCGATGGCAAACTTACACCAGCCTCGTTTAGTAGATACAGCCAAAACGTGCGAGTTTGCGAAACCGAAAAGGCTCCGCCTGTCGATAATACTGTTACATTGCTATTTTCAAAAGTCGGACTATATCGCCCACTGCCGTATTCTGCGGTCATAAAAGTTTAAATAATTTGAGATTTACAAACCGCGACCTGTGCTGGAATCGGTTGCTGACGATGAAAGTCGAACAAAAAACTCGTCTCCATTTCTCGATCGCACTCGAACACCTTCTTGGTTTTTAGTAATTGTTTTCAGCGAAGCAGTGAGAGCTTGCGCCAAATCTTTAGCGACTCGGCTTGTGTTTTGCATTTGGCTTTAGCTTTTTATTTAAGTATACTCGCTGACTTAATCATT
>NZ_JAUBQQ010000156.1:0-1802 GCF_036701335.1 Microcoleus sp. Pol12B5
TTTTGTTACCTCTGTGGAAAAAATCCTGAAAGAATTTGGAGAAAACTATGTAATTAATTTTGTCTAGCTACTTAGTCATCAGTCAGTCGATTAGAGATTTTAGAGGGGGGCGAGACTTTGGCGACTCGACGATTTTAGATTTACTTCACAGATGAATCTGGGATGTTGAACTCGGATCAAACATTTTGATCTCTCTAGGACAGGAATCGGGGGCTTCTATGGTTTTTTTGGGCGAAGTCATCTTTCATAAGTCATTAGCTATTAGTCATTAGCTATTAGTCATTAGCTATTAGTCATTTTGGAGAGTGCCAACGGTATCAAAACCCAGTTTTTTGGGTCTCCTGTACGTAACTCCTGAAATTATTAGTCTGTGTAAGTGTATTTTTGTATCCGTATTTTTGCGCTGAGGTTTAGAGGCTGACTAATTGCCAACAACTACCCAAAAAATTAGCCCTAAAAAACGTATATACACTTATGTGTAAAGTTATTGTAAAGGCCCTAGACATTGATACTTATATAATGTAAAAATGAAGTTGTGCATTGGATCAGGTTTGTATCTTCCAGGAAAAACTTATGATAATTACTCACAAAATTGCTGGCTTAACAGCTACATTAACTACTGCTCTGAGTTTGTTGGCAGCGCCAGCAATGGCATTTTCGGTAGGGGCAACTAATAACACTGAGACTTTAAAAAATAATTTATTGGGGACTAATACAGCCGGGTTGAGTAATTTCTCTGTTTCAATTACGGGTAATTCGGCTGCTTTTGGTACTTTCACTAATGACCCCTTCGGTTTGACATCAGGTGTTGTTCTGAGCACTGGTAGAGTCACCGATATACCGGGTCAGAATCGGAAAGATAACTTCACGACACAGGACAGCGATTTAAGCACGGATTTTGGTGCTAAGGGTGAACAAGGGGATCTGACTCAGCTAAACCTCAGCTTTTTTGCTAATAGTACGGTTGAAAAATTGTTCTTTCAATATGTATTTGCTTCTGAGGAGTTTCCTGAGTTCGGCGGTTCTAAATATAATGACGATTTTGAACTGCTGTTGAACGGCACTAATTTGGCAAAATTGAGCGACGGAAAAAGAGTTACGATTAATAATCTTGTTCCAGATCCATATAATCGCTCTAAAGATCACCCCGACTATATTAACAACCCAAGTTTGACAGGTATTGCTGCTAACATCGTTAAGCTGGACGGTTTTACTAAAGTTTTAGATTTTGAGGGTTTGCTCAAGCAAAATCAGACGAATGTTCTTAGTATCCGCATTAAAGATGTGGGCGATGGCAAGTTAGATTCTGCTGTATTTATTCAAGGCGGTTCTGTGGGGACGGTTCAACCTGAACCGGTTCCAGAACCGATGACTGTGGGGGGTTTAATGGCGGGAGGCGCTATGCTGGCTGCTGGACGAAAGTTACGCAATCGCCGTGGCGGAAGTAATTAATAAGTAGTTAAGCAAAATTAATTACATAATTATCTCCAAATTCTTTAAGAATTGTTTCTACAGATGAAACAAGAGATTGCCAGCTAGAGTAGGCATCTATTTCGAGTCATTGGTATTTGATAAACCGCCACAAAATCTCAATTAAATTCAATTCAGGTGAATAAGTAGGTAATTCAAATATAGTTAAACCGCGTTCTTTCCATTCTTCAATTTTCTCGAAAATCAGGGTAAGCGCAGCTAATTTGGTAAGCTGTTGTGCCTTTAAATAGGGTATCATAAGTAGCTAGACAAAATTAATTACATAGTTTTCTCCAAATTCTTTCAGGATTTTTTCCACAGAGGTAACAAAA